>JABFRV010000018.1 GCA_013140975.1 Saprospiraceae bacterium | reverse complement strand
CCACGAAGGAGGTCTTCGCAGTCGTTAAGATGAACAAAAGTATTCCTTCTGAAGAGCTCTTGAGCTCTTTGAATAGTCTTTTATACTTGTACGATATTCAAGACCCCGGAAATTTTGGCACGTTGTTAAGAACAGCAGATTGGTTTGGCCATAAAGTCATATTGTGTAGCTCAAATTGCGTTGATCCTTATAATAATAAAAGTGTTCAGGCGAGTATGAGTTCTTTGAGTAGAATCATGATCTTTACTATAGAAGCAGATGAAATAAGAAAGAAATTTCCAAATTTTAGAATCATTGCGACTTGTATGAATGGTCAAGATTATGGAAGCGTAAATTTTACGGAGAAAAGCATTTTTTGCCTTGGAAATGAAGCACATGGTCTTCCAGCCGAATTTATTTCGGCGAGTGACATCGCAATTACCATAAAAGGAAATTCCTTGGGTGCGGAGTCCTTAAATGTTTCTATTGCAGGCGGTATAATTTTATCACATCTTAATAGCCAATCATGAAAGCTGCAATTCTTGATGGAATAAAAAACAGACTTGAAATTCGCGAAACAGAATTGCCAGAAGTGAATCCAAATAGTTCTCTGGTAAATGTTAAGTATTGCGCACTTAATCATAGAGATTTATGGATTTATAAAGGTCAATATGCGGGACTGAAATTCCCAATCATTTTAGGCTCTGATATAAGTGGTGTTTATGAAAATGCTGAAGTATTAATTAATCCATCACTGAATTGGGGAGGGTCAGAATTATTTCAAGGACCATTGTACAGTATTTTGGGTCTGCCTGCTAATGGAGGACTGGCGGAATTTGTATCTGTTCCACATCAAAACATTATTGATAAACCCAAGCATCTTAAGATGGAGCAAGCTGCCGCATTGCCACTTGCCGGATTGACAGCATATAGAGCATTATTTAGTAGAGCAAAGGTTACATCGACAGATAAAATATTTATTTCAGGAATTGGAGGTGGAGTTGCTTTATTTGCTTTGCAATTTGCTGTTGCTATCGGAGCAGAAGTTTATGTTAGTTCTTCTGATGATTCTAAGATAGAAAAAGCAATTCAGCTAGGTGCCAAAGCAGGATTTAATTATTCGAATGAAACCTGGCATAAAGAGTTTTTAAAAACTCATTCAGGAGTTGATGTTGTAATTGATGGTGCTGGTGGTCAGGGATTTTCACAACTTATCAAAATCTGCAATCCGGGCGCAAGAATTGCCTTATATGGTGCTACTCGGGGAACTTGGTCAGATATTGTTGTGCAACAAGTTTTTTGGAAGCAATTAAATATTCTTGGCTCAACTATGGGATCTGAACAAGACTTTAAAGAAATGGTCCAACTTGTAAGCTCTCACAGTATTCAGCCGGTAGTAGATCGTATATTTGCTTTGCATGAAATAAATGAGGCCTTGCAATATATGGAAGCTGGAAAGCAATTTGGTAAAATTGTTATAGCAGTAAATGAATGACAACAATCGGGCTTCTTTCTGACACACATGGTTTTCTCGACCAAAAAATTCTACATCATTTCGAAGATTGTAATGAAATCTGGCACGCAGGTGATATTGGACCAGGTAATATTTTACAATTGTTACAAAAAATATGCAGAGTAAGGGTAGTATGGGGGAATATTGATGACGCAACTTTGCGAAGACAGATTCCTGAAGTCGATTTATTTCAATGCGAGGACTTTAAAATTATGATGATACATATTGCCGGAAAATTTGGATCTTATACTCCTCAAGTCAAGCAACTGATAGTTGAACACAAACCTGAGATTTTAGTGTGCGGACATTCTCATATATTAAAGATAGCGCAAGATAAAAAATTCAATGTGATGTACTTGAATCCCGGCGCAGCAGGTACTTATGGTTTTCATACAGTACGAACTTTAATAAAGTTTGATGTTCATGAACATAATATTTCAAATATGAGGATTATTGAAATGAGTAAATTTGAAAATCAAGCCATAGTCTAGTCTTCAGGAAATTAAATCTCATCAATATCGATTCCTCTAGGCTATTAAAATGCCTTTTGTATTTAATTACTTGTTTGCAACTAAGCTTCTTTATTCGCTTTTTCATTTCAGTATTTAATAAGTTTTATGTACGTTTGCCATTTATATTAGAATAATATGCCCAGATCTACAGAAGTGAATATTAAAGTGCAGCTTGGCGATGACAACATACCAGAAAGAATTCATTGGACTGCTACAGAATCTAAAGACAACTCAAGTGCGAATGCCAAAGCTATATTGGTTTCAATTTTTGAAGAAGAGACGAAGGATACGCTGAAATTGGATCTTTGGACAAAGGATATGCAGGTTCATGAAATGGATAGATTTGTATATCATACTTTACGGGCATTGAGTGAGACTTATCTCAGAGCGACAAATAACAATGCTTTAGCGAATGACATGATGAACTTTGCGCAATATTTTGGAGAGAAAGTAGAAGTTATACCACCTCAAAGCGCAAGTTGAAATTACAGCATTTAGACTCTGGAAAAATTGTTCTCCGACTTACCGCGTTATGGGCTTTGGCTGAATCTGGCTTAGGTGGAGTATTGCATCTTTTGCATTTGCCGTTGAGTGGTATTGTGCTTACCGGAATTTCAGTATCAATACTTACGCTTATATTTTATTTTTCCGAAAATAAATTATTGCAGATGACAGAAGCTCTAATTCTTGTTTTAATTATTAAGTATTCTGTTAGCCCGCATACCTCTGTTACTGCTGCTATTGCTGTAGCATTCCAATGTTTGATGGCATTCGCAATTTATTCGATTTTTTCGATTCGATTTATTTCTGTTTTATTGGTTTGCATTTTGACGTATTTGGAATCCGCTTTTCAAAAAATCTTCGTGCTTTATATTTTGTATGGTAAAAACTTGGCAAATTTAATTAATGAGTTTGTCCAGAAGCTTTCCATAGATTTTTTCAGAATAGAAGGGAGGACAAGTACGGAGAGTATTCTCCTATACTATGCATCTATTTATCTGCTTTGTTCTGTAATTGCATCAATTCTGGTATATAAATTATACTCTAAGTTAATTCATGCCGATTATAAATTATTTTCTAAGATTTCAATTTCTAGCATCCCAATTTTAGATTCAGAAAACGTCAATACTAAAAGGAAAAAAACGAAATTTTTAGTTTTACTTGTATTGTTTCTGTTTATTATAATAATGGCAGCTGTAACCCAATACAAGAGTGTATTGTATTTGTTATTAAGATCAGTGCTATTGATCGCAGTATGGTTGTTTGTAATCCTTCCGGTTTTAAAGGTCTTGTTGTTTAATTTTCTAAAAAAGAAAGAGCATAAATACTCACAGAAATTAGAAGAAATCAAAAACCTATTTCCCCGTATCCGCAATTCTGTGTTTTATGCAAATCAAATGGTGGTAACGGAATTCTGGTATAAGAAAATATTTTTATTGCCTTATTATATTCTGGGTGTAATAATTTTCTCACAAGAATGAATGTTGTGATCCTGACCGGAGAAATACGAAGTGGTAAAACAACAAGACTTCTGCAATTTGTTTCCGGAAAAAATAGTATTGGTGGAATTCTCACTCCAGACAGAGATCAAAAGAGAAAGTTATATGATATTGAAAAAAAAGAATGGAGTGAATTCGAAACTGAACTTTCCCAAAATGAGTTAGTATGTATAGGAAAATTTACCTTTCTTAAAGATGCTTTTAAAAAAGGAAATACAATAATTCTTCAATCATTAATCAAGAATTCGTTAACAGTTGTAGATGAATTTGGCCCACTTGAAATGAAAGGCGAGGGGTTTTTTGAAGCAATTGAACAACCGCTTTTACATTTAAATCAGGACTCTAATAAAACACTTCTTCTTGTAGTTCGGCCTTCTATTTTAAATGATTTTAAACTTAAATATCCCAATATTAATAAGATAATACACTTCAATGATCCTGAAAAATTAGGGTCATTTTTAAATCAATTTTAATTGTGTACATAACAATCCTAAAGAGTAATATATTGATTAGATACCTAATTGAAGCAATTAAAATAGTATCAATTTTGATTGGCAAAAAACGTATACCTTAAACGAATTACGATTTCTCAGCAAAATCTTTAAAGGCTCTCATGTATTTCATAGATTGTTTCTTAAACATTCCTGCCATTAAATACGATATAGCTTTCATAAATCCCTTAAAAATAAATTCTGTTTCAGTTACATGAAGTGTTTAATTTTCAGATAATTTTGCGAAGCTATTGCTTACATGATTTATAGATCCGTTTGCTTCATAAGTACCTGAGAATTCTGTAGGAAGGTTTCGCTTTACAACAGTTTCGATCATTTCCATTTCTCTGTTACCAATCTTAAACTTGAGTTTTGATTTAGCTCCAGGCTGTCCCGGGGTTCCACTAATGTGCTCAAATGTTTCCAATCCTTCCATCCATTTTTTCATATTTTCAGGATTGTCAAAAAGTTAAATAACTTTTTCAAGAGGCTTTTCGATTTCAATTTCTGTAGTGTATTTCATAAATATTTTTATGTATGAAGAACTAATATCACATCATAATAGTAATTAATTTTGCAAGCGATATTTGTAAATTATTTCAAAAAGTATTTTCTTATTAAATTGAATAATTTATAATGCTTTAATTTATATATTCTGAATAGTCTTCAGGTGTATTTATGCCTCTTAGATCTACATTTCTTTGTAAAACTTGTATATCAGAATTAAGTAGAATAGCTTTAAGAGATCTTGTTTCTGTCTTATAATTGTTTAGAATTACCTCAAATAATCCGGGCTCTATGATTGCGCATAAAGGATATAGCTGATGTGAAGAATCCATAAAAACTGTTGCCATTTTTTCGGTATTTCGGTTCTGAATTAGATACTCTAAATCTTTATTCTTTACATATACTAAATCTACTGCAACTACAAGAATCGCTTTTGACCTGTCAACGTTGATCATTGATTCAATTCCACCCAATGGACCTAAGTTTATTATTGAATCTAAAAGGAAGGGTTGAAGGTCATATTTTTTTTGTAAATCATGATTCGTTAAGAAGTAGAATGAATCACATAAATTTGTCAATAAATTCTTCCACCATAAGTGAATGGGAATACCTTCTTTTCGAAGTGAAAGTTTGTCGAATCCTAAGCGAGAACTTTTTCCTCCGCATAAAATTACACCGTTCAGATTTTTCATTTTAACCTGTTAGGATGCGTATAAACATTCATTCTTTGATCCCGTAAAAATCCAATTAAAGTCATACCGAAACTATCTGCGAGTTGTACTGCCAGACTGCTTGGAGCGCCAACGGAAGCAACTACAGGAATTCCAATGCAGATGGCTTTGTGAATTAACTCAAAGCTGGCTCTTCCACTTAGAATTAGAATGTGGTCCAAAGTTGGTATGAGTTTGTTTTCCAAAGAGTAACCAATCAGTTTATCCATTGCATTGTGTCTTCCGATATCTTCACAATGATGCATCAATGAGTATTGAAAATTAAATAATCCACATGCATGAATACCACCGGTGCTTTCAAATAATTTTTGTACTGCTTTAAGTTTTTGCGGTAATTTATAAATTTCTTCCGGGTCTAAGATTGAATCGTGTTTTTTTAAAATATACTTAGCAGATTGTGCGGTCAGATCAATAGTGGTTTTTCCGCAGACTCCGCAAGAAGAATTTGTATAAAAGTGTCTTTCAAGATTGTTTATTCGAGTATGTAGTGAAGGCTGAAGTTCCAGTATTATCGTTTGCTGAGTTGCTTCGTCGTTTTGACAATTTATTCTAAAGTTTATATCCAATACATCTTCTGCTTTATCAATTAGTGATTCAGAAAATAAGAAACCAAGTGCAAGATCTTTATCAGCGCCCGGAGTTCGCATGGTAATTGATACTGTTTTAATTATAGAACTTGATGCGGTTTTATATTTTAAAACGATTTCAAGTGGCTCTTCTATTACCAAATGATCTTGTAGGTTTTCTCTGGATTTTTTATCAATAGAAATTATATTATGATCGTAAATTCCTTCCTGAAACATGGATTAAGATTTAAGGGCAAGCGGGTTCGGAAAATTATTCTCTTCGTTTTCTTGTGGCCTGGGGACAAGGCATTGAAAATCTTTTTCGATAAGCACATACAGCTCTGTATTATCAGAATTTTTAATTGTTGCACTGATACCTACTTGTTCTGTGTTTAACCAATTGGCTGCTATTGAATCCGGAATGGAGACTTGAAGCTTATTGTTTGAAAAATCAGTTGTAATATCCGGATTCGAATGTATTTTCAATTCATACTGAAATTGAATCGTTGTCAAACTGCCAAATGAACTGCTTTGACATAAAGATTTGTTTTTATGTAACTGTTCAATATCTTGCTTATTAAGTCGCATTCGTAAGGATTGTCCGGTAATTCTAATCTTCATGTTTTAATTTCTAGCGAAACAAATTTAGTAATCCGTATTCTAACAAACCAAAGTCTTTAGAGTTGAAAATAAAAACCCCGTAAAGGGTAATCCTTAACGGGGTTCATTTTTCTTAAAACGTCTTATTATTCTTTCTTTTCTTCAACCGGAGCCTCTGGTGGAGCTGCTGGAGCTGGTGGAGCTTCAACTGCAGGCATTTCGTGGAAAGGAACTGCAACACTAAACTCAATAACCCAAGTGCTACCGCTTTTCTTAAGTATTGCGGCATTAGTCTGTCTACCACCTACTTGATTTCCTTTAACCATAATATCTGCATCTACATCCCAGGTAATCAAGGCAATTTCGGAATTAACCATTCTTGAAGAAGTTAACTTGTAATCAAATTTTGGTTTACTATCTAGCATTTGATCTTGTTTAGGCCACATCTCCTTTAAAGATTTTAAAGAATAAGTTAAATTGCCATCAGGTCCAATTTCACTTGCACTACCACTAAAGTACTTGACAAAGTTTTTATAGTTCTTTTTGTCATATGCTTCGTAGTAAGCATTATAAACATCAGCCATAAATTTTTCAAAACCTGCCTTGTTATCCATCGGTAATTTCGGCATTTTTTTCTGTGCTTGTAGTGAAAAACTACATAATAGAAGTCCAATAACTAAAATATTTAATTTCATAAATGATAAAATTTTACACGAAAGTAAGTCATTTGGCTTTTGGTTGGATATATTTGAGGCATATGAATTGAGAGTAAAATCATTTTAATAAATGAAATATTTATAAAACATTAACAAAATATGTATATATTTGATAATCAATAACATATACATGTTTAAAATATTTATTTTAAAAAAAATTATGTTTCTTAATGCTTTAAATTTTGAAATAAATAAAAAACTTGTACCTTTGGATCTAAGGATAGTCACAAAGCCTGAACGTTTAACCCAGTTCATTCCGAATTCAATTCAGTTATTTAATTTAATTTTTATTTTACCATACCCATTAATCTTTCGAAGAATGTCGAAAAGAACGATTATTTATTTGTTATTCATTGTAGGCTACGGATCCGGATTCGCTCAGGATCTTCATTATTCCCAGTTTTATTATGGCTATCATAATCTATCGCCTTCATTAATTGGAGACTTTGATGGGAACGACAGAATTACCTTTAATTACAGAAATCAATGGTTAAGTCTTCCTGTTCCCTATAATACATTCAGCGTTCTATATGATGCCAACAGACCTCATAAGAAGGGTTCATTTTGGGGCTTTGGGGTTGGCCTGGATTATGATCGCGCAGGTGATTCAAAGCTTAGTCTTGCCAAACTTGTATTAAATGCGTCCTACATTTTAAGAGTTAGTAGTAGAAATAAAATTTCATTCGGAATTAGTCCTGCATTTGCACAAAGAAGAATTAGTTCTGAGGCCTTAAGATGGGATAGGCAATGGAATGGAGACCGCTATGATCCTAATATTAGTTCGAATGAAAACTTTGCTTCATCCGGTGATTTTTTTGTAGATCTTGGAGCCGGAGTTAGTTATAGATTTAATTATACGAATCGTACTGAACTTCTTATATCCGGAGCTGCTTTTCATCTCAATAAACCGAATCAAACATTTTATGGGTCATCTGCCCAGGCTGTTTCCTTGCCTTCAAGATATTCATTAGGTCTTCATATTGGAATAGGGTTAGGGCAAAGCCTGGACTTGCTTGTTGGAGCCAATTATCAAACGCAAGAAAAATATAAAGAAACAGTCGGTTCAGCAAGATTACGCTTTAGGCTTAACCGCACACCTGGTTCTGTTCTTAATTTATTAGGAGGTTGCAATATTCGTTTAGATGATGCTATTATTCCGAACCTTGGAATTGAATATAAGAATTGGTTAATCTCAGCTTCCTACGATATCAATAATTCCTTTTTCAATTTAGCGACAAACAAAAGAGGCGGTCCTGAAATTGCTGTGCAATACATATTTGCAAAAGTGAATACTTCAGGTATTTATAAAAAATGTCCAATGTATTAATCACAAGAGGAAAGCAGAATATCAGAAAATGAAAGACATTAGACCAAAACAAATTTTCAGAATTATTGTATTTGCGCTGTTCGCACAAGTTGGATTTTCTCAGAACTATCCATCATTTGATAAATATTGGGAACCAATTACAGAATCTTTTCAAAAAGAGAATTATTATCAGGCTTATGAACTTATAAGTCAAGCCTTAAAGTATCAGAAAATGACAGACACGTTGCATCATCTTGCAGCTGAATCTGCATTTAAACTAAATGCATTTGGAAAATCTGAAATGCACATTCGCCAGATATTAAATAATCCTTATGGTGAAAGACACCAGGAACTATATAAAATATTTGCTGAGACTATGATGTATACCGGAAGATATGGGGAAGCTTCAAACGCATATAAAACGTATCTTCCAATGACAACAGAAGGGACTCCAGAGCATGAATTAATTTCTCAAAGAATTCAACAGACAAGTTGGGCCAAGGAGAATAATAATAATAAAAATCCCTTAGTGAAAACGCATAAAGTGGAAACTGGAATAAATACGATTGACAATGAATTTGGTGCGTTTGTTCATAATTCGTCATTGTACTATAGCGGAC
Organism: Saprospiraceae bacterium; assembly: GCA_013140975.1. GTDB lineage: Bacteria > Bacteroidota > Bacteroidia > Chitinophagales > Saprospiraceae > Vicinibacter. Next base: position 52,529 of record JABFRV010000018.1, on the reverse strand, counting down.
TTCGTAAAAATTCCCAAACCAAAAAAAGTAAAGAGCAATATCTTAGTAAGTTATATAAAGTAGATCAAAAGTCCGGAGACCCTATGCCATTAGATTCCGGATTAATTGACAATGCTTTTTCGGGAGGCAATCCAAGTTTTTCAAAAGACCATTCGAAATTTTTATATACAGTTTGTCAACAATTGGAAAATTCAACTCAATTGCAATGTAAAGTGTACATGAAAACGTATAACAATGGAAAATGGTCAGTAGGAAAAATGCTTCCTGAGCAAATTAATCTTAGTGGTTATTCCTCTACTCAGGCGACAATAGTTGAAGATGGTGAGCTCTATAAAATATATTATTCCAGCAATAGGCCGGGCGGAAAAGGAGGATATGATATTTGGTCAAGTTTAATAGAGGATGATGGTTCTTGCTCAATTCCTGAGAACCTAGAATATCTCAATACTATGGGCGATGAGCACTCACCTTTCTATTCGCCAAAATCAAAATCATTATTTTTTAGTAGTAATTTTCATTTTGGATTTGGGGGCCTTGATGTTTTTAAGTATAGTTGGAAAGGATCAGACTCTTTGAAAGTAATGAATTTGGGAAGGTCCGTAAATTCAAGTTATGACGAATATTGTTATTCGCCAAATTTTGATGAATCGATATCCTATCTTTCAAGTAATCGACCAGGATCAAATTATCTCGATCAGAATTTACAGGCATGTTGTTATGATATTTATAAAGTCAGTTCGACCCCACGCTCTGTCGATCTTATTGTTACAATATTGGACGCATATGATTCTTTGGAAGTGTCCGGATCAACAATAAGTCTTATTGATATTACAGATCGGGATACATTGGTAAGTGTCGTTTCAATGCCGGAAAAATCTATGCATACCTTTACATTAATTGAGGATCATAAGTATAAAATTATTGCTACAAAAAATAATTATATCGGAGATTCTTTACTTATAAGTACTATGGATCTATACTCTTTTGATCCAATAAAAAGAAATCTGTATATAACTCAGGGAAAGCAACTTGATATCTCTACGTTTGAAAAAACAACAAATTTTACTCTTAAAGGCGTAACGATTCAGGTTTGGGATATAGATCGTAATTTGTTAGTTTCCCAAACATCTAACGTGGATACGAATCAATTTAATTTCAATATTTACAAAGGAAGAAATTATAAGTTGATTGCTTCTAAACCGAAGTATGAGCCAGATACTTTGTTATTATTGGCATCGAAAATTTCATTGGAGAATCCTGTACAGAGGAAAATGTTTTTAGAATTAAGCGCAATTGCTGAATTGAGAAGATTACTTCCGATTCGCTTATTCTTTGATAATGATATGCCGAATCCAAAGTCTGAGGCAGATACAACAGATGTTTTATTTTCTAAAATATATAATGAGTACTCAGCTAAGAAAGGAGTATATATGTATCAGTTTGCAGATGTTTTAAGAGGATCAGAAAGAACAAAAGCGATTCTTGAGATAGATACATTTTTTGACAAGAATGTTAAATTAAATGGAGATAAGCTATTAATATTCTTAGATAAGCTGAGTATTATTATGGAAGAAGGACATTCAATTGATATATTCTTAAAAGGATTTGCTTCGCCAAGAGCCAAATCAGAATATAATCAACATCTTTCAGCAAGAAGAGTTGCAAGTATTCGCAATGAATTTGATTATTATAGAAGTGGAGTTTTCCATAATTATATTGTGAATGAAAATTTAAAAATTAAAGAAATACCTTTTGGAGAATCGCAGTCTACCTATGGAGTGAGTGATAATATTGAAGACACTCGAAATTCCATTTATAACCTTAAGGCAGCCTATGAAAGAAGGGTAGAGATTTTAGAAATATTAAAAGGAGTAGATGATGGTAAATAAGTATATGTCTTTGCTTGCAAATATGAAATCCTTTGCACATAATTTGGTGTTGCTTAGTGCAATAATTTTTGTATCAAATATAGGGTCTGAGTTGAATGCAACTCATATAGTGGGAGGTGAAATGACATACCGCTGTCTTGGGAATAACAATTATGAAATACGATTAGTGTTAAGACGGGATTGCTTTAATGGAAGTCCCGAAGCAGAATTTGATGATCCGGCACATATTGGAATATTTGACTCTGAAGGAAATGTGTTAAGAGAATTGGGAAAATTTGGAGTGATCCAAATACCATTTAGCAAAGATGATACATTAAATGAAATTTTAAAAACGGAATGTGAGGTTATCGGTGGTGATGTCTGTGTTCACACTACAACTTATATTGGAAAAATCAACCTTCCTTTTAAACGAGGTGGTTATCAATTGGTATATCAAAGATGTTGCAGGAATAAAACGATTTCTAACATTATCATGCCGGAACTCGCAGGCGCAACGTATAATATAATAATTACAGAAGAAGGACTAAGAACTTGCAACAATAGTCCTCGTTTTTTGGATTGGCCACCTGTATATATTTGTGGAGACAGATCTATAAGTTTTTTACATTCAGTTACGGATTCAGAATCAGATTCATTAGTGTATACATTGTGTGCTCCATATGTAGGTGCAGATACTTCTAATTCCAAACCAAGTACTCCGAAAAGACCACCTTACCAAGCTGTAGTATACAAACCGCCATTTTCATTGTTTAATTTAATGAATGGAAGTCCCGCATTAACTATAGATAGACGGACGGGTTTGATTACTGGGCAACCGGAACCGAATATCGTTGGACAGTATCTAATTGGAGTTTGTATTAGTGAATATCGCGGAGGGAAATTATTAAGTCAGGTACGTAGAGACTTTGAGTATAATGTAAGAATTTGCACAACAAATCCGGTTTCAAGTTTTGCTGCGGATAAGGACGTAATTTGTAATGAAGACAGATTGGTTTCCTTTGAAAATAAGTCTATAAACTCCAAAGAGTTTACCTGGTTTTTTGATTATCCAAGAAATAGTCTTACTTCTAAAGATACAAATCCGAAATTTCTTTTTCCAAAAGCAGGAGTATATCGAGTTGCATTAGTTTCCAAGCGAGCAAAAGATTGTATTGACACCAGTTTTCAAAATATTTATGTGTATGATTCAACTTTATTTGGTGCGAACTTTGATTATTCAATAGGAGCTTGTGAAGACACTATTAAAGTGAATTTTAATGACAAGTCATTTGATTCATTGCTTCAGATACGAAACTGGAATTGGGAGGTATCTTTAAATGGTAAAAAGTATAATTCCATTCGTAGGAATCCTGATTTTATTATTCCTGATACAGGTTTTGCGAAAGTAAAGTTGGTGATAACTTCTTCTGGTGGATGCATTGATACTTTAGAAAAAAATATTCAATTTAATAAATTAAAACCCGGCTTTCCAGTGAATGGGATTCCTATTTGTATAGGGGACTCAACGAAGATCATCGCAAATCCAGATAATCGATTTACGTATGAATGGTCACCGGCAAAAGATATTAGCTGTGTAAATTGTCCCGATCCAGTTGTGTTTCCAAAAGCAAATTTTTGGTATAAGGTAAAAATTTCTGATGGGCAATGTTTTATTGAAGATTCTGTCTTGATAAAAGTGTCAGATCTTTTGGATATTGATATTGCAGGAGACAAAATTACTTGTAGTGATTCGGTATTTCTCAAAGCTATTGGAGGAGTTGAAAATTCAATAGAGTGGTCAAATCAGAGAAGCTTTTCCAATGTAATTCTATCGGGAAAATTCGCTTTTAATACCACGATTAATAAATCTGCACAATTTTTTGTTAGAGCACTATCGTCCTCTAATTGCCCCGGCATGGACAGTATTACTATCACGAATGAAAAGGTTCAGGTAAATTTTACAGGTAATTCTTATAAGTTTTGTGAAAAAGACACTTTTTCGCTTGCTGTTAATAATTTAGACACGGCTCATAAATTACAATTTATATGGAGTCCGGAATTAAATATTATTTCAGGACAAGGAACTTCCGAAATACTCGCCAAAGGTGATAGCTGTGCTCCTTTAAAATTTACTATAAGAGCTAAAAATCAATTTGATTGTGAAGCAGAAACTTCAGTGAATGTTGAAATGATCTGTAAGCCTTTTATAGATTTTACTTTAGACAAAAACTGTGACAACACTTTCGTTAGTTTCATTAATCAAGGAGCAGCAGGAAAGTATTTTTGGGATTTTGGAGATGGAGAAACAAGTAGTGAAAAGAGTCCTATACATGATTATAAACAAACCGGAAGGTATAAAGTCACTTTGAGAGTTGAAGCAGAATGTAATAATGAAATTACAAAGACAGTTGATGTTGGATTTATACCCGTTCAATTAAATGATACAATTCTCAGTTGTAACGGAGAACCTGTTCCACTTAATCCGAATCCGGATCTTAAATACAAATATGAGTGGACTCCAGCTGATAAAGTTACTGATCCTAATGATCCTAATCCTTTTAGTAAGACTAGCACAACCACAGTTTATAAAGTCAGGGTTATTGATCCTAATATTAAAGATTGCTTTATTGAAAGATCTGTAACTGTATTTATTCCGCCGCCGTTAAACCTACAAGTAAATAACGACACCATTCTATGTGACTTAGATTCTATTGTGTTGCGAGCAAAAACTGACTTGCTGGCTAAAATCGAATGGCTTGATGGTGTGGGTTTATATTTAGGAGATGGGTATGAGTTAAAAAGATTCTTTAGAGATTCTCAATATATTCATGCATTTGCTACAGATATTTTTGGATGTACTTATCAGGATTCATTTAAAATCGTTCCTATCAGACCCAGGTATTCTTTGATTGGAGATTCTTCTATATGTCCGGAGCAAACCGGTTTTATTGAATTTGATCAATCAGATAAGTATAAGTATGAATTTATTTGGTCACCTACAAGATTCATAACCGGCAATAAAAATGGTAACAGAATTATTACGAAGCCAACAGACACAACAGTATATTATTTGCAATTTAGAAATGAATATGGCTGTACGTATAATGACAGTTTCCAAGTCAATATCAGCAGATTCAATCCGCCTTTAGAAGCGTATGCTGACGAAGACACAATTTATTTTGGTAAATCTACAACTTTGCATGTTACTCCCGGCTATGAGCCTTACAGATGGATAAATCCAAACAAGTTGTCTTGTGACGATTGCAAAGATCCAATAGCATCTCCTGAAACCTCAACTTTGTATAAAGTTGAAGCAACTGATAACGCAGGTTGCATAGGGGAAGCAACAGTAAGGGTTATTGTCATACGGCCTACATGCAATGAAGAAGACGTCTACTTGCCAAATATATTTAGTCCCAATGGCGACGCTAATAATTCTGTTTTAAGAATCAGAAGTAATTTTATTGAACGACTGGAACTGTATATTTATGACCGTTGGGGTGAAAAGATTTATGAGACTAAAGATCCGGATTTTCGTTGGGATGGAACGTATAAAGGCTTTGATCTTAGACCCGATGTATATGGTTATTACTTTAACGTAGTCTGTGTCGATGGTCAGACATATTCCGAAAAAGGCAACCTGACAATCGTCAGATAAAAATTTTTAAATTTATTAACACTTGTTAATCACTGTATTATGGGTAGGTGTATATTTGTGTTGGAAAAGACTTAAAGCCTCACTACATCTCTTAAAGCCTAACCAGCATATTAAGGCTGAAGGTTTTTTCTAATAGGTTGATATTCAATCTATTAATTTAAGATTAAACCTACCAATCGTGAGAAAAATTTTACTTTCGGTCATTCTGGCTATGGCATTGTTACCAATAATAAGTCAGGACATTCATCAATCTCAATTTTATACTTCACCTTTAAATCTAAATCCCGCATTAACGGGTCAGTTTAATGATACTGCTGGTGATCATAGAATAACTATGAATTACAGGAACCAGTGGTTTGTTGATGATTTGGTAAAATATCTAACTTTTACCGGATCTTTTGATAAGAGGTTTTATCCTAAAAAATGGACGACTAAAGGGGTTTTTAGTGCCGGAGTTCTGATTAATTATGATCAGGCTGGAGATTCCAAATTAGGATTAACGAATTTAGGACTTAGCGGATCATATGCTTATTATTTAAATAAAAGTAATATAATTAGTCTAGGAGGGTTGATTGGTGGTTCAAGTCGCAGATTTAGTTTGGATGCTTTAACTTGGGATGAACAGTATAATGGAAGTAGTTTTGATCCAAACAGGCCTAGTGGTGAAAATTTTTCTAATACATCAAATTTCTTCCTCGATGTTTCAACGGGCTTAAACTATAGATGGCAAAAATCTAGAAGAACCAAAATGGATTTAGGTTTTGGAGCTTTCCATTTGAATGAACCGGATCAGGTTTTTGCTAATAGTAATCATAAATGCAAGCTTCCTTTAAGAACCAGTCTTTATGCTCTACCATCATTTAAAATTAGCAATCGTTTCGATATCTTATTACATGGATTGTATAATTTTCAAGCACCTTATAAGGAAACTGTAATAGGAGGTTATTTGAAAACGTATTTGAATACTAAAAGAGGCAATGAGTTAAATGTATTGCTTGGAGTTGCTTCAAGATTAGGAGATGCTTTGATACCTAAGATTGCTTTTGAATATAATAATTGGTATCTGGGTGCTTCCTATGATATTAATAATTCAGATTTCAGAAAGGCTACAAATCGAAGAGGTGGACCAGAATTTTCTCTCATGCACATATTTGTTAAATCTCGTGTAGCTGAAGTTAGAAAATGCCATATTTATTAATACTAGAACAATAAGAAAAATGCGCAAGAATATAAATTTTAAAATGGTAGTACTGGCTATTTTTATAGTAGGTCAGACATATGGACAAACTGTAAAGCCAAGTAAAAAATCAATTCAGGAAGTTGCAGAAAAGTCAATGAATTCCAAGAATTATTATGATGCTTACATTAAGTATAAAGAGCTTTTGGAGTTTGAAGAAAATAATATTAGTTACTTATACAGTGCTGCCGAAGCTTCAAGACTGTTTGGGTCCACAGCAGCTTTTGCAGATGCTATTAAGTATTATGATCTTGTTTTGAAGCATGAGAATAATAATTCCTATCCGCTTGCATCCTTACACATGGGTAGGGTAAAGCAGATGATGGGAGATTATCAGGGTGCAAAGATGTCATATCTCGCATATCGCACAGAACATGGTAATGAAGATGAATACGCTTCTTCATATGCTGATAAAGAAATAAAAGCTTGTGAATGGGCACTGACTCAATTAAGCAAGGTCGATACGAATTTAAAGATAAGAAGACTTGGAGATAATATTAATTCACAGGAATGGTCTGACTTTGCACCGAGTTCGAAAGATGATCTGTTACGATTTAGTTCTGATAGATTCGACAATCTTATTAATAAATATAAACCTAAAAGAACTCTTAGTAAGTTATTGACTTCAAAAGGAGAAGCATTAGCAATTCCTGTAGAAAGTCCAAACTTGGATTTTAAAGGAATGCATGTTTCTAATGCAAGTTTCTCTCCGGATAATAGTAGGACAGTATTTACAGTTTGTAAGGATACTAACGACCACGATATAGTTTGTCAACTTTATAAGGCAAAAATTGACGCACAGGGTAATTGGTCTGAAGTTGCAGCACTACCAGACTTTATTAATGTCCCCAACGCAACAAATACTCATCCATGTATTTCTGTTGACCCAAAAACCAATAAAGAAACATTATACTTTGTTTCAAATCGGGAAGGAGGTAAAGGAATGCTTGATATCTGGTACTCAATGGTAGATGAAAGTGGATCATATTCAGAACCAATGAATCTTGGTTCTTTAAATACTAGAGAAGATGACATTACTCCATTTTATGACGGAGAATCATCTACTCTATACTTTAGTTCAAGAGGATACTTGGGTTTTGGCGGATTTGATCTGTTTTCTTCTAAGAAAAATGGAACAGCTTGGGCAACACCAGTAAATTTAGGTAGTCCAAGGAATTCAAGCTACGACGATATTTATTACACATTGAATAATGGCCGAAAAGGGTATTTTTCTTCCAATAGAAAAGTATCCAAAATAAGTGAAAATTTAGATGAAGTTTGTTGTCTTGATATTTATCAGGTAGATCTGCCAAAATGTGAGGCAAAACTAAAGGTATTGGTTTATGATGTAGGAACTAAAGAAGAACTTAAAGGCGTCAAGCTTACGATTACTGAAGTTGGAAATAATTCTGCGACGCCAATTGTAATTTCCTTCGATAAAGGAAGTGACATTTCTACTCCTTTGGATTGTGATAAAGAATATAAGATCGTTACTGAAAAGGATTGCTATGGCAAAGATTCAGTTATGGTATTAAGTGGTAGGCCAGGAGAATTTACAGTGATTCTTAAAAAGATTGAACTTCGAAAAGAATACAATCAGTTGAATGTATTGACTTATGACAGTGAATCAGGGGCTGAACTAAAAGGCGCTAGTATTTCTTTATTTGATCTGAATGAACCTTCTAAAGCTGCAGTTAATATTACAAGTGGAGTCAATGCGAACCTTATTCCATGTCATAAATACAGAATTGTAGCTAACTCTCCTGGTTATGGTGAGGCAACGCAGGAGTTTTCAGTAGACTGTAATGCACCTTGTACAACAATAGTTCGTAAAATTTACTTTGAAACATACTTGGTTAGTTTATTGCCAGTTTGTCTATATTTTGATAATGATATTCCAAGACAGACTACTGGTCCTAAAACAACAAGCCAAACATATTCTCAGACCTATAAATCTTACTATGCAAGAAAAGCAGAGTATATAAGAAGAAGTTTAAAACTTGGATCTTCTACTAGCTCTACATCAACTTATACATCTTATTCAGATTGTAATTGTGGGGCATCTGATAGTCCGATTTATAATATAAGAAGTGGAAGTCCAAAAGTACTTACTCGTTTAGGAACAAATCCTGAATTTGGAAATTTGCATAATTTAAGTACTGCAGAAGTACTTGCTAAATTTAAAAAAGCAGCGAAAGATAGTAAGCGTGATCGGGATTTCTTGAATAAAGCTTTCAAAGGCTTAGGATTCTCAAGCTTTGAAGAAGTTAGTCTTAGCAATATATCAGAAGTTGTATTGCCAAAAGGAATTGTTGGTAACATCGGTTACTCAAAAGACCATCAGACTACATATGTTCAATTAAATAATGAAGCAATTGACCTTTCAGCTTTCAGATTCAGCGGACCTAGTGGATGTGATTTGCATTTCATGAAGACTTGTGGTAATCACTTTTATTACTGTACAGGTAAAGAGATAACAACTTACAAAGAAACAACAAACTTTAGCTCTGGATGTGTAATAACCGGAACAGATATGGACGGATTTTTTGAAAATAATGTGAGAGCCGGAAAAGAAAAATTTAATGTGTTTTTAGATAGTTTGGCAATTGAACTTGCTGAAGGCAAAGAATATAAGATAGATGTAAGAGGATATACAAGTCCTTTGGCTCAAAATGATTACAATTTAAATCTTAGTAAAAGAAGAATTAAAAGTATCCAGAATGAATTTGCAAAATACAAAGGAGGGATTTTGTCAAAATATATCAAGTCTAAAAAGTTAGTAATAGAAGAAAGTCCATTAGGAGAAGATACTGCTCCTAGTGGTGTGCCATTCGATCCTAAAGATCCCAGATCAATTTATACTGTCGATGCAGCTTCAGAAAGACGTATTGAGATTATAAATATTGATAAGAAAAATTAATTTAAAGCTTACTATTTAAATATAAAAGAATGAAAAGCGTAGTACAAAAAATATACTCAATAATAACCATCTTTTTGATGGTGGGGTTTGTATCAGTATCGAATGCTACACATATTGTTGGAGGTGAGCTTACTTATAAGTCACTTGGTAATAACCGATTTGAATTACGACTGGTAATCCGTCGCGATTGTATTAACGGAGCTGACTCTGTGTATTTTGACAAACCAGCTCAGATTTCAATCTTTTATGGTGATTGTCAATTGGCCTGGAGAGTAGGAATTAATGGTCGAATTGATATGGACTTTATAAGTGAAGATACCCTGCAGGAAAATATCAACTCTGGATGCATAAATCCCGGTCAAAAGGTCTGCGTACATGAATCTGTTTATACAAAAATTATAAATTTACCTTATACTGACCGAGGTTATATAATAGCCTATCAAAGATGTTGCAGAAATCAAACTCTTACAAATATTGAGAACCCCTTACAAACCGGTACTACTTATGCAGTAGTAATAGGTAAGGATGATTTGTTACGTGGAAATAGTAATCCTCAATTCAGACCTTTCCCTCCATTATATGTTTGCGTTGATAGAGCATTTACTTATGATCATAGTGCTGCTGATGTTGATGGTGATAATTTAGTATATAGCTTTTGTCGACCAAATTCAGGTAAAACCTTGGCTGATCCTAAAGGATATGCAGGTCCACCCCCATATGATAGTGTTATCTTCAGAAATGGATATACGTTAAATAGTCTTACAAATCCATTTGGTGCCGGTATACCATTAAAGATTAATCCTGCAACAGGTGAAATAACTGGTACTCCAAATACTGTTGGTCAGTTTTTAATAGGTGTTTGCGTAACTGAGTATCGCAACGGTGTTAAAATGTCTTACACGAGCAGAGATTTTGAAATTAATATCGTCCCTTGTGGCGCAACACCAACCGCAGCTTTTGATATAACTTCAAACGTGTGTAATGGATTAACGCAGAGTTTTAGCGATAAATCTACCGGAGCAGCTTCTATACAATGGTTCTTTGAATATCCAAATAATCTAAATGCAACTTCCACAAGTTCTAATCCAAGTTATACTTTTCCTCGATCAGGAACCTATACAGTAGTATTGGTAGCTAGAAATGCTGGTTGTAATGATACTATCAAGAAGACGATAACTCTTATTCCTTCTACAATTGTACCAGATTTTTCTTCTAAGTATAAGTGTGATCCGGATCTTAAAATAGAAGTAACGAATAATTCAACCAGTGGGTCTGCAATAAGTAGTTATAACTGGACTCTTAGTGCTGTTGGTAAACCCAATCAAAATTCTATAGATAAAGATCCAACTTTCAACATTAATTCTGGCGGTACTTATAGCATCAAATTGGTAATTACTGACATTAATGGATGTAAGGATTCCCTTACAAAAACGCAAATTGTTAATGTTATAGATGTTAATTTAATTAGTGATAGAATATTATGCAAAGGAGATTCAGTAAGGTTGATTTCTAATCCGAATCGTAATTTTACTTATGTATGGACTCCAATAAATGGTCTTAACCTATCTGATCCAAGTAATCCTAATGCATCTCCTGAAGTAACAACAACTTACAAAGTTGTAATACTTGATGCCGTAAGTGGATGTAAATCAGAACAACAAGTTACTCTTGATGTCAGAAACAAAATTGGATTAACAATAAGTGGAGATACTGCTACTTGCGATGGAAAAATATCTTTGACAGGAACTTCAGATTCAACAAGTATTTTTGAATGGTCTTACAATAGTAATTTTAATCCAATAGAATATACAGGAACTACATTTAATGGTACTATCAGAGGAGATCGTACTCTTTATGTTCGTGCTTCAAAAGGAGAGTGTCGCGAAGTAAGAGTTGTTAAATTGCTTGATCGTTCTTTGGATCTTGGATATACTCGTGAGAATAAAATATGCGACAAAGACAGCTTTAATCTCATCGTGCGAAATAATAAAGCAGGCGATAATATAACGATTGAGTGGAAACCAAGCAATTTGATTAGTTCAGGCCAAGGAACTTTGAATCCTAAATTAAATACGTCGGGACCAGGAGTATACGTTGTTACTTTTAACGCAAAGAATCAATTTGGTTGTGAAAAGACAGATACAATTAGCTTAACAATTTCTCCGACTATAAAGCCTGACATAAAAGTTGAAACTGTATGTGGTAGTCTTAAAATAAAAGTCGCTACAGATTATAGTGGAAAGGTAAGATGGAACTTCGGAGATGGAACCGGAACTTCAACCAAAAATATGGATGAATATACTTATTCCAAGCCCGGAAAATATACAGTGACTTTGAATGCTGATACCTTGTGTGCTGTTCCGTCTTCTGTAGATATTGTAGTTGTTAAACTTGATCTGAATCTTAAAGATAGTCTTTCTATCTGCCCTGAGGATCCTTTGACATTAAATGTTGGAGCATCAAATGATTTCATTTATCAATGGCAACCTGATACCTGCTTTGTTAATTCCAAAATTGCGAATCCAACTTTAAAAAATCCTAAGAATGGTTGGTACAAAGTTACTTATTCTGATAAGTTGGATTCAACGTGTACAAAAACAGATAGTGTTTATGTAGCATTTCCAACAGGAAGTATTTCTATTAATTCACATCAGGAAATTATTTGCCGTCCTGACACAATAGAATTAAACGTCACCAGTACGAATCTTGATAGAATAGAGTGGTGTACTGCAGATGGAAAAGTTATAGGTTCTGGTTCTAAGATTGATGTAATTGTGAGCGGTGATCTGACGATTATTGTTAAAGGTTATTTCGCTAACTGTTTAGTTAGAGATACAACAAGGATTAAATTCCAGGATGTTACGGTTAATATTGAAGGACCGGAAAATAAATGTGTTAATGATACAATTCGTCTTAAAGCAGTTCCTTCTAATGCTGACTGGACTTATGAGTGGACTCCAAAAACAGGAATCATAGGAAGCTCTAATGGATCTGAAATTCTGGTGAATGTAACCAAATCAACAACTTATACTGTTACAGTCAAAGATACTTTATCAGGATGTGTGTGGACAGACTCTCATACTGTAAATGTATCGGATATCGGTAATGTTATCTTTGCCAAAGCTGATCCCGAAGTCATTGTTGTTGGTAGTAGTTCTCAGTTGACAACTATTCAGGGAGCAAACTATAAATATCTATGGTCGCCAAATGATAGCAGCTTAAATGCAATTGATATTTATAATCCAATTGCTACTCCTAAGAAAACCACTTCATATACAGTTACTGTTACTGATCCAAATGGATGTACGGCAACTTCAACCGTTACAGTAAAAGTAGGTCCTTGTGATGAATTTGTTTTTGTTCCGAATGCGTTTTCTCCTAATAATGACGGCAAAAATGATCAATTCAGAGTGAGAGCAATATCTCTTAAATCAATGGAATTGGTTGTCTATAACAGATGGGGTCAGGAAATGTATAAGTCTACAAATATTGGAAGTGGATGGGATGGAACATTTGATGGCGAGAAACTTGGACCTGATGTCTATGCATGGTGCGTACGATTTACTTGTCCTGATGATAAATCGTATTCTCTTAAGGGAAATGTTAGTTTGTTGAAATAAATAAAGTAAAGAAATATTGAATAAAGCCTCGGAATTTTTCCGGGGCTTTTTTATTTTTTAAAATATCCAAAAGGATAAATTTATAAGAGCTCAGGGATTAAAAAGGAATATTTGTAATAGAGAGCTAAAGGTATATTTTATTATTCTCAAACAACTTGAATAATAAAAGTTGAAATTATATTTTACACCAATTCAAAGCTAACTTCACCATCTTCCAAAATGCTTACAACCTTCTCATTGCTATTTATAAAAAAATAAAGCTTTTTAGTCAAGTCCTCGGAGCTCGGATCTTCATTGTTGATGGAACAAAGGTCAGAGATGAGAAGCAATAAAGCTTCCTGATAGTAAGATTTCGCGGGCTCGTCGGAAAGTATCGATTCAAAATTAGAAAATTGTATTGCTATATTTTCGTTTTCAATCCACTCCAGATCTGACAAACAATCAAATAATGAATCCAGATTTCTGCCATAATACTCCGGAAAATGAAGAGCATTGGAAATTTCTTTATGAAAGTCCTCTTCAGAACGACAGCAATCTCCATCTATATTTGCAATTTTACAATTTGGTATGTTTAGTGTTGGTGAGTGAATAGGATCGTATAGATAAAAAGTAAATGGCTTCATGTGATTTCACTTGAATTTTGTAAATGTTTTATAATGATCTGATGTGTAATATGCAGAATTGTCAGAGCATGTTATTAGCCTTTCAGCACCTCTGTTTTTTCCTTGTTCTTTAGGATTCACATCCCATTCCTGATATTTAAGTTTTTTACCGGATGAATCAGTAATTGGAAGTCTCTTCTCACGATTTGCAAAAATTCTTCCACCTACAAAACCTTTAGGTGCTTGCTTATTGGCAATAATATAATTATAAACTTCAATTACTTTAGAAGGAACAAGAATCGTCTTATTAGACGGCGATTCCCCGGGTTGTTTACCAGATTCTCTTGAGGTTTCTTTCTGTGTTGTTTTAGGAGAATTAGGAATTGATTGTTTGGCATAATATTTCATTATGCCGTAAGCAACTAATAATAATAAAAGCACACCAAGTTGAATCCAAGCTCTTTTTTGATTGCTTTTCATCTGTTAAGCAAGTACATTCCTAAACCAATTTCTGACTTTATAGCCCATCATATACATCGCAGGAACTGCAAGTAATGTTAAAAAAGTGGATACTATCAATCCAAAAATAATTGTCCAGGCGAGAGGTCCCCAAAAAGCAACATTATCACCACCAAGATAAAACTTAGGATTAAAATCCGTCAACAGCGTTGCGAAGTCCATATTCAATCCTATGGCAAGGGGTATTAATCCCAATATAGCGGAAATAGCAGTTAGAATTACAGGCGTAATTCTTGTTGCGCCTCCTTCAATGATTGCTTCTTTTACACTCAATCCTCTTTCTCTTAATTCATCAATAAATTCAATTAAGAGAATTCCATTACGTACCACAATTCCGGCCAGGGAAAATATACCTACACCAGTCATTACCACACTAAAAGTCATTTTAAACAAACCAAAGCCCAAAGCAACTCCAATCAATGAGAACAATACTGTGCTAAAAATTATGAGTGGTTTAACAATGGAGTTAAATTGAGTTACCATAATTAATAACATAAGCGCTAGAGCAGCACCAAATGCAAGTACAAGGAAGTTTCCTGTCTCTTGTTGTTGTTCTAATTCTCCAGTAAATGCAATTTCATATCCTTCCGGCATTTCTAATGTAGCAACTTCTGCGCGAATTTCACTAACTACAGTATTTGCATCAAAGCCCGGTGTTACATCTGATGATAGTGTGATTAACCTTTTTTGATTTTTTCTATTTATGCTACTAATAGAGTTTCCGTAACGTATTTTAGCAAAGGAAGAAAGAGGAATAGACTTAAACTGTTGCGTTGACATATCCATGAAAGAAATATTCAAAGACAATATTCTTTCTAGCTCATTTCTATCCGTTTCTTTCAGTCGTAATTGAATCGGGTAATCATCTTTTGCATCTCTGAATTTAGAAACTTCTTTTCCGAATAAAGCAGTTCTGATTTCAACTGCAATCTGCGCAAGGCTTACTCCTTCGCGTTGCGCTTTTTCTTCATCCAGATCTATAATGATTTCTGGTTTGCTGATTTGGAAATCTGATGTTAATCCATCGATTCCTTTAATGCCCGAATTGTTGATATGTAATTCAATCTTCTTTACCAGCTGGTCTAATGCATCGAAGTCATCACCAATAACTTCCATATTAATTGCTTTTCCAACAGGTGGGCCATTTGATTCTTTCTCAACTTTAATTTCGGCCCCAGCAATTCCATCTTTAAACTCTTTTTTTATGTCCTCCAGAATTTTTCCTGTTGACATTCCATTTCTTTCTGAAAATTTCTTAAAAGCTACAGAAACTTTGCTCTTATTAGGTGTTGGAACTCGATCAGGATTTTCTTGTGTTCCTGCGCCAAGTCCAATATTGGAAATTACAGAAGTAACTATGGGATTATCTCTTCCAATAACCTTGTATACACGTTCTTCAATTACTCTTGTTACTGAATCAGTGAGTTGTGCATCTGTTCCCATCGGCATTTTACAATAGACAAAAGCAAAATTCGGTTCCCCGTCAGGGAAAGTTTCAATTTTGGGATTGGTGCCAAAGTACCACATCCAGGAAACTATTAAGAAAATAAAAGAAGATACTACTACAAGAAGCGGTTTTGCACCTTCAAGCAAAAGAGATAAAATTCTCTTGTAAATATTTACGAAACTTGGCCAGATCTTATTTTGAAAAGAATGTATCATCTTTTCAAAAGCAAAATGATAAAGTAATATTAGTAAAATACATGCAATTGAAAAATTTCCAAGTCCCTTACCCAAGCCTGCATATCCAATGATTGCCATTAAGGCAAAAAATATAAAAGCCCGTTTATAATATTTTAGTGAAGACTGTTTGCTATGATCTTCTTTTGTCATAAAGCTCACTGCAAAAACCGGATTCATTACAAATGCAACAAAAAGTGAAGCACCTAACGTAACGATTAAAGTTACAGGAAGATTTGACATGAATTTTCCAATGATTCCTGGCCAAAACAATAATGGAACGAAAGGCATGAGGGTAGTGAGTGTTCCGGTTAATACCGGTAAGAATACTTCGCCGGCTGCTTCTTTTGCTGCATCCACAATGCTTATGCCTGGAGTTTTTGTAAATATTCTATGTGTGTTTTCGATTACAACAATAGCATCATCTACAATTATTCCTAAAGCAAGAAGAAGTGAGAATAATACAATAACATTCATTGTTAGTCCCATCGTAGGTAAAATCATGAATGCAACAAGGCATGAAAGTGGAACCGCTAATCCTACAAAAAATGCATTTGTAAATCCCATGAAAAACATCAGGACAAATACTACAAAAATAAATCCCAGAATTACTGTATTGAAAAGATCATGCAATTGAACACGGGTATTTTCAGAAGTATCTCCGGTCGTTTTTATTGTAATTCCATCTGGAAATTTATTTTCTTTGTAATCATCAATGATCTTATAAATATTATCCGTCGCTTCAATTAAATTTTCACCGCTTCTTTTGATCACATTCAAAGTAACAACCGGCTTGTTGTCTAATCTTGCAAAATCTTGTTTTTCCTTAAACGCATCCTTGATTTCTGCAATATCTTTTAGAAAAACTTCATTGCCCTGAAATGTCCTGGTAACAATATTTCCTATTTGTTCGGGTTTGCTGAATTCACCTGTTACTCTTATGTTTCTGCGAAGATTATGAATATTTAATTCTCCTCCGGAAATATTCAAATTTTGCCTTTGAATTGAACCTTCAATATCTGCAAATGTCAAACCCATTAAGTTCATTTTTGCAAGATCAACATTCACTTGAATTTCACGATCAACACCTCCGATTATATCAACGCGGGTTATTTCTTTGAGTGTTTCAATTTTGTCCTTTAATTGCTCTGCATACGATTTTATTCTGTCTAATGGAAAATCGCCTGCAATATTGATATTCATTATCGGCATTTCCGAAAAATCAAATTCCTGAACTTGAGGGTCAGTTTTTAAATCTGTTGGTAGATCTTTTTTGGCTTTGTCAACAGCATCAGAAACACGTTGCTTGCATAATTTCGGATCCATATTGGTATTGAACTCTGCAATAACCATTGAAAAATCCGAAATCGAATTGCTGGTAACTTTTTTTACTCCGTTGATTGATTTTATTTGTTTCTCAATCTGCTTGGAAATTAGGTTTTCGACATCCTGAGGAGTCGCTCCAGGATAGATAGTACTTACTGATACAGTTGGTATAACGATATCAGGAAAAAGTTCTTTGGGTGTTTGCTGATAAGCAATATATCCTGCTATAGAAATAAGGATGGTAAAAATATAAACTGCTGTGGAATTCTTTATACACCAGTTAGTAAAGCCTAAATGTTTGATCTTTGACTGATTCATGAAATTGGTATAAAGAATTTTATTATAATTGTATCAATTGACCGTCTACAAGTTCGGAATAGCCATTCGTGATTATAAGATCTCCTTTTACAAGACCTTTTTGCACGACACTATATCCATTGTATTCCGGACCCAGAGTTATTATTCTTTTCTTAGTTAATATTTTTCCATCAATTGATTCTGCTACAAGAATGTAGTCTTCGCCATTGATACTTCTTTGAATAAAATTAGAGTTGACAACAATGGCATCTTTTATATTCGAGTCATTGATTTTTATTTTGGCAGTTTGGTTCGCTTTGTAATCTTTGCTGGATGGAAGATTTGATTCAACCAAAATTGTTCTGCTGGCAGCATTTACAGATTGAGAGGCAAATGATAGTGTGCTCTGAATTTCCTTATTTAAATCTGGAAAAAATATTGAAACCTTATCTCCTTTTTTTACACGTGAAGCAAAGATATCGCTCAGCTTTGCTTTTACCTTTAACTTTGAATTATTAACAACTCGTATACCGTTATAGCCAGGTGCAGCGATTTCTCCAATTTTGACTTTAATTTCATCAACAGTACCATTTACAGGCGATTTTATTGTTGACATCTCGACTTGAGATTTTAATGTTTCCAATTTTTTTTCAAGTTGTTCTTTTTGGTTCTTTGCTAAAAGATATTGCGCTTCAGAGCCTATATTTTGTTCCCACAGAGATTTTTGCTTGTCATACATTGTCGTAGCCAGAGCAAGCCCTGTTCGGATTTCTTCGATTCCCTGTCGGATTGTTTTCGAGTCCATTCTTGCTAGTGATTGGCCAATGCGAACATAATCACCCTCTTTGACAAGAACAGATTGGATTACACCAGGGACTTGTGGAGCTGCCAGGACATTTAATTCGGCGTCAACTATACCTTGTCCTTCAACATAATGCTTAAATAGCTGCGGTTTTATAGTGTCAATTGAAACTTTCTTGGCTTTAACTTTTCGAGTGGATGTATCAGCTTTCTCAATGATTTTTTCAAGTTCGAGAATTCTTTCATTGGTTTTAAGAAGAGTTCCTTTAAGGCTTGCCAATTCTTCCTGAGGAGAAGGTTTCTTACAGGAAATTAAAAGAACTATAAAAGAAAAGGAGAGGATAATGGATCGGATCATCGATTAAAATTGTGATTTATTTTGCTTAGAAATGAACAGAAAAAGCCGTTTTTAGTTGAATATCTAACTTTTTCTTGGTATAATTCACAATTTATTAATAATTGATAAAAGGGAAACTCTTAACTTTTTTTACGAAGTGAATTTTGTAATTCATGAATTTTCAAAAGTGCTTCAATGGGGCTTAATGACTGAGTATCGATAGATAATATTTCCCGGGTAAGAGATTCATTTTCAGATTTGACATCTTCTCGAGAATCTGGTTCAATTGTCAAATGAATCTGATTGTCTCTTTGAGCTTCTAAAAGTTTCAATTTTTTTCCGGCATTTTTTATGATTTCATCAGGCATTCCTGCCATGCGAGCTACATGTATGCCAAATGAATGTTCACTTCCACCTGAGACTAGTTTGCGTAGAAATATAACGGTTTTATCCATTTCCATGGTAGATACATGGAAGTTTTTGATTCGGGGCAGAAAGGATGATAGTTCATTTAACTCATGATAATGCGTAGCGAAAAGAGTTTTTGGTCTGAACTTGGATGTGTGTAAATATTCAGCGATTGACCAGGCAATAGATATTCCATCATAGGTGCTTGTTCCACGACCGATTTCGTCAAGCAGAATTAAGGATCTTGAAGAAAGATTATTTAGGATTGAAGCAGTTTCATTCATTTCGACCATAAATGTTGACTCACCTGAAGATATATTATCACTTGCTCCGACTCGAGTGTAAACTCGGTCAATTATACCTATGGAAGCAGACTCAGCAGGTACATAGCTTCCCATCTGGGCCATTATACAAATTACTGCAGTCTGTCGAAGTATTGCAGATTTACCACTCATATTTGGACCCGTAATCATGATTATCTGTTGATCTTCTGAATTTAAGTGAAGATCATTGGGTATATAAGATTCAGATTGTGGTAATAACTTTTCTATAACCGGATGTCTTCCAGCTTTTATGTCAAGATTTGTGTCTTCATTGAGTGAAGGCTTGTTATATTGATTTAATGTTGCAACTTTTGCCAAACAATGAAGCACATCTAGTCTTGCAATATTTTGAGCATTTTGTTGAAGCTGAGGAAGAAAATCCTGAATGTCTGTTATGAAATTTTTAAAAAGGTCTTCTTCAATTTGAAGAATTTTTTCTTCTGCGCCGAGAATTTTAGATTCAAGTTTTTTTAATTCATCAGTAACATAGCGTTCACCTGTAGACATTGTTTGTTTTCTAATCCAATGAGCAGGAACCATGTCTTGATTCTTATATTTATTGGTGACTTCGAGGTAGTAACCAAACACGGAATTAAAGCCTATCTTTAAATTGCTAATGCCGGTGTTAATCGCTTCTTCTTTCTGTATATTCAGCAAAAGATCTTTGCTGTTATTTAAAACGTATTTTAATTCATCCAATTCTTGATTGACTCCTTCTTTAAATATTCCTCCTTTAGAATAAGAATTGGGAGCATTTTCATCTATCTGAGTATGAATTCTGTTTCGTAATTCCTGGCAAGGATTTAAAGTATCAATTAATTTTTTAAGATAAGTAGAATGGACTTGTATTAAAGCACTTTTTACCTGTTCAATTTTTTCAAGAGATTTTTCAAGTTGCTTTAATTCACGAGGACTGATTCTAAATAATGGAATTTTTGAAACCAACCTTTCCAGATCTCCAATTGATTTTAGTAGTAATGAAAGATCTGATTCTGATTCATGAAAATGGATTAATTCTTCTACTGCATCGAGTCTATGTTGAATTGCTTTTAATTGAACGAGTGGCATGATTATCCACTTTCGAAGAAGTCTGGATCCCATTGGAGTGCTACTGTGATCCAACACATCAAAAAGTGATTTGCCTTCAGGGCTCATTGCATTTATCAATTCTAGATTTCGAATGGTAAATCTATCCATCCAAAGGAAGTCATCATGATTTAATCGTGAGATCTTGCTTAGATGTCTGGGGTTATGATTTTCTGTACTTTCTAAATAATGGAGTATAGAACCTGCAGCGATCATGCCATTATGGTAATCGTGAATTCCGAATCCCTTCAAACTTGTTACATCGAAGTGTGATAATAATTTTTTTTGCGCATAAGAATCTGTGAATATCCAATCCTCTAAAAAATAAGTATAGTACTTGTCACCAATAAATTCAGTGTATCGATTCTTAGTTGATCTTGCAAGAACTATTTCAGATGGTGAAAAACTTTGCAATACTTTATTGATATATTCAGAGTGGCCTTCTGCTGCATAAAATTCTCCGGTAGAAACGTCGGCAAGAGCAATTCCAATATTTTGATCATTGCCAAATGAGATTGCAGCTAGAAAATTATTTTTTTTGTGGTCAAGAAGGTGATTGTCTAATGTTACTCCTGGTGTAACAACATCTGTAATGCCTCGTTTAACAATCTTCTTGCCCTTTGATGGTTTTTCAAGTTGTTCACATATAGCAACTCTATATCCCGCTCTTACGAGCTTTGGTAAATATGCATCTACCGAGTGATATGGAAATCCTGCTAGTTCAATATCTGAACCTCCGTTATTCCTGCTGGTTAAAGTAATTCCTAAAACTTGTGATGCTTTTATTGCATCCTCTCCAAACGTTTCATAAAAATCTCCGACACGATAGAGTAATATTGCATCAGGATGTTTAGCCTTCATCTCATTGTACTGTTCCATTAAAGGAGTCAGCGTCTTTACTTCAAAAAGCAGATTGGGTCCTGGCACAATTTTGGTTTTCACAAAGGTATAAACATATGCCTGGTTTTGTGCTCAAATTTCGATTTCTTTATATATTATTTTATTGGTAAATTTGTGATTTTTTTTGAGTTAGAATATTAATTTTGCAAACAATTATTTTCTTAATAACTTTGTCTTTTATTATTGAGTATGGCGAATGTTTACCGATCTATTTCTGATGAAGAATATCAACAAATTGTTGATGCGATTCCGTTGATTGCAATTCTTATTGGAGGTGCTGATGATAATTTTGATGATCATGAAAAAGAATGGGCAAAAAAAATTGTACATATCAGAACTTTCGCAAATGATATGGAATTGAAACCTATTTATCAGGACTTGGAACCTGTATTTGAAGAAAAAATTCATACTTTTTATAAAGGATTACCTTCTAATCCTGAAGAAAGAGGAAAAGAAATTAGCAAACGACTTTCTAAATTGAATAGCATCTTACCCAAATTAAAAATTTCAATTGCTTCAAGAATTTATGAAAGCTTTATTGAATTTGCTGAGCAAGTTGCCAAGGCGAGCGGTGGATTTTTAAGAATGCTTTCTGTTTCTGCTGAAGAAAGTGTTTGGATAGGATTGCCGATGCTGGATCCTATATTTTTTATGGATGAGGAGGAGTGATTAAAGCTATAAAGCTCTAAAGCTTTGATGCTCTAATGCTTTTAAGCTCTTATGTTCAGAAGCTTAGATGCTTGAATATTTTAAATTGATACTAATAATTGTTTGTTAAGGAATTCAGGAATTATCTAAAACCAATTCCGATTTTAAAATATTTCCAATCCTGATCAGCCTTGCCGTTAAGTATACTATTCAAGCTATGTTCGAAAAATAAATAGTTTCTTTTGAATCCAATGTGATAGTGCATTCCTATTAAATTGGAATTGAGTCCAAATTTATTTTCATCAATAATTGTCTTTTTATCATCATCAGATTCCAAATAGACATATTGTCTTTGACGTAATAAAAGATTATAAAACCCATGAACTTGAAGATTCACTTTTTTATTAATTTTATAGTCCAATCCCAATGGGAATCGTAAATATTTTAGTCGTAATTTGATTGAAGCTTCTGATTCAGTCGGTGTTAACGATGCAAAAACAGGCTTTTCGTTTAATTCTTGTAATTGTTTTAAATCTTCAGTCTGACGAAGAGAAACATAATCAAAACCAATTCCATAAATGATTCCTATTTTACTATTGCTCCTGCCCAATCGGGTCCTTAAATCCAGTCTTAAATTATGTACATAAAAATTTTTCAATAAATCTATTTCCGGGTAACCAAACTCCTTTGAATTATTTAATATCCCAGTGGCTCCAAAACATAAATTTACGCTCAGTTTTGTTCGTCTCTCAGGATTCGGAATCATTAAGCCGACGACACGGGCGCTTAGAGGCATTTTTATTTTCATTGGTTCTTCTGGAACATCCTGAGATGTATTTTCTTCAGAATTCATCGATGGCTGTTCATCATTGGATGTTGGCAATTCAGCATCTTTCATCGTTGAGTAAATTATTGAGTCAACAACAGGATATGTAGTTTCAACATTATTTCCTGTGAGATATGCCATTTCAGATGAAATTCGATAGATGGCAATCTTATATTCTGTTGAATTGATCTTACCAGATTCAAGCCATTGATCTAATACCTGTAAGCTGTCGGAATAGATCTTTAAATTTAAGTTATTGAATTTAATATCATTTCCGTTTTCTTGTGACAGCAGACGGAATGAAATGATAAATAATAAAGAGCATAATCTAATCATCCTTGAATATTTTAGACAAAGATACCTTTAAAAAATAATCGCATATAATATTTCTGATTTTTATATTATAAAAAGTCAAATATGTAAGTAACTTTGCATTGTTATTCGATGAAAGCTTATCTTGATCTCTTACGGCATGTTTGCGAAAATGGAATTGTCAAGTCAGACAGGACCGGAATAGGCACTAAATCAATTTTTGGATATCAGTTCAGGCACAATCTCAATGACGGATTCCCCCTTCTTACTACTAAAAAGCTGCATATTAAGTCGATAATATATGAGTTGCTTTGGTTTATTAAGGGCGATACGAATGTTAAATACCTAAATGATCACGGAGTAAGTATTTGGAACGAATGGGCTGATAAAGAGGGAAATCTAGGTCCGGTATATGGAAAACAATGGAGATCCTGGCAAAAACCGAATGGTTCGAGTGTTGATCAGTTAGAGCAGTTAATCCATCAGATCAAAACGAATCCTGATTCAAGAAGATTAATCATTTCTGCATGGAATGTGGCTGACCTTCCGGATATGGCTTTAAGTCCATGCCATTGTATGTTTCAGTTTTATGTTCAAAATGGCCATTTGAGTTGTCAGCTTTACCAAAGAAGTGCTGATGTGTTCTTGGGTGTGCCTTTCAATATAGCTTCGTATGCATTATTTACGCATATGATTGCACAGGTCTGCAATTTAAAGGTAGGGGAGTTTGTTCATACTTTTGGGGATGTCCATCTCTATTTGAATCATATTGAGCAAGCTGAAGAACAATTAAAAAGACAACCGTTAAGATTGCCGAATATTTGGTTGAATCCTGAGGTTTCTGCAATAGAAGATTTCAAATATGAAGATTTCAAAGTCATTGATTATCAAGCATATCCGTCAATAAAAGCTCCAATTGCAATTTAAACCTTAAGATAATTTTAACGTTTATTTATAGTAGAAATGGAACGTTTTCGAGAAATGATTAAAGTTTTTAATAAATACTAAGCTTAAAATGAGGAGGTTTTCAATAATCAATCTATTTTTGCGCCATTCAAATAGTCCTTTTTCAAATAAACCGAACCGCAATTTGTATTTCACTTTATATCAACCATTTATGTACGGAATTCGCATAAGCAAGCTGCTTTTGCTGACTCTGCTTTCCAGTTTTATACTGAATGCAGCTCCCAGCATTGAATCAGGTAAGACAATTTTCAAGAACAACTGTGCCAGCTGTCATAATAAAAACATGAAAGACAAGCTAACAGGACCAGCGTTAGGCGGTGTTCAAGAAAGATGGGCAGCATACCCTAAAGAAGATTTATACAAATGGATTAGAAATTCGCAAAGTTTAATTGCAGCGGGTCATCCCAAAGCTACAGAACTATGGAGTGAGTGGAAGCCAACACTAATGCAGGCTTTTCCAACCTTAACTGATGAAGATATTGAAAGCATTCTATTATATGTAGACTGCACCGCTAAAGGGAATTGCCCAGGAGCAACCCCTGCTGCAGTTGGAGCTACACAAGTTGCTACAAAAACAGGTTTTTCACCGGTTTGGATTTATGTTGCCTTTGGTATTCTTTTAACCCTTGCGCTTTTCTTGTGGAATGTGATGTCAGATATGACATTTACCAGAAGTTTAGCAATGGGAGATAAAAATGCACAAAGACATAGCCTTTGGGATAAGTTATCCAGCAAAGGAGTCGTAACATTAGTTTTATTTGGGTTAATATTATTTGGTGGATATACAACTGTAAATAATGCAATTTCCTTGGGCCGTCAGCAAAATTATGCGCCTGATCAACCTATTAATTTTTCACATGAAATTCATGCAGGAACGAATAAAATTGATTGTAATTATTGTCATGATGGTGCAAGAAGATCCAAGCAATCAGTTATTCCCGGAGCTTCAACTTGTATGAATTGTCATACGGCAATTAAAAAAGGAACAATTTCCGGTACTTCAGAAATTACTAAAATTTATACCTCAATTGGTTTTAATCCGAATACTGGAAAATATATAGACAACTATGATAATTTGGAACAATCAGCAATAGATACCATATTTAAAAGATGGATTGCAGATAATTACAAAGAAGAAAATAAACTTAAAGACCTTTCTGAAGAAGCGAAAGCGATTGTTGAAAGCGAATGGTCAGATATCGTTAACAGTATGACAGGTCCTAATAAACCAAAACTACAAGGACCAATAGAATGGGTAAGAATTCATAATCTTCCGGATCATGTTTATTTCAACCATTCACAACATGTAACAATTGGTAAAGTCGCTTGCGAAAAATGTCATGGTAATGTAAGTGAAATGGCAACGCTTCGTCAATATGCTCCTCTGTCAATGGGATGGTGTATTAATTGTCACAGACAAACAGATGTGAAATTCAAAGACAACAAGTATTACGAAAGTTATAAAACTTATCACGATGAGTTAAAAGATGGGAAAAGAACAAGCGTAAAAGTTGCCGATATTGGCGGTTTGGAATGTCAAAAATGTCATTATTGATTTTTAATTGAAAATGAAAATGAAGAATAACGATCAAAATATCTGGATTAGCGAAAAAGATCTTACACAAGATCCTATTTTGCTGCAAGAATTGAATTCAGAAAGATCTGCAGTCAATATTTCTGCCTTATTAGAAGATGATAATAGTGTTGGTGTGCAAGCCAATCGTAGAGATTTTTTAAAACTATTGGGCTTCGGAATTAGTGCTGCAACACTTGCATCTTGCGAAACTCCAATTAAAAAAGCGATACCGTATACAGTTGCTACAGATGAAATCATTCCAGGTATTGCAAATTATTATGCCTCTACGTTTGTTAACGGAGGTGATTTTTGTCCTGTAATCGTAAAAACGCGTGAAGGTCGACCTATAAAAATTGAAGGGAATTCTTTATCCTCAATTACAAACGGTGGAACATCATCAAGAGCGCAAGCTTCTGTTTTGTCTCTTTACGATATTAACAGATTGAAAAATTCTGCGAAAATTAATGGAGAGCAAACTGAAGATATAAGTTGGACTGATCTGGATAATGCTGTTCATTCAAGCTTGAATGCTGGCTCAAGGATTAGAATTGTAAGCTCTACTATTATGAGCCCAACAGCTAAAAAAGCAATTCGTGAGTTCTGTGCCAAATTTCCGAATACGAAACACATAATGTATGATGCAATTTCCAGTGCTGCGCTACTTCAAGCAACACAAAATTGCTTTGGAGTAAGGGGTATTCCGGATTATAAATTTGATATAGCAGAAGCTATTGTTAGTTTTAATGCTGACTTTTTAGGAACATGGATTTCACCAATAGAATATGCATCTCAGTATGTAAAAGGCAGAAGGGTAGATAATGATAAACCGAAGATGTCAAGACATTTTCAGGTTGAATCTCATATGTCACTTACTGGTTCTAATGCAGATCATAGAATTTTAGTAAAACCATCGGAACAAGGTTCTGCAATTATTGCACTTTACAATCTTATTGCTGCTAAATCCGGCAGTGCTGCGTTGCCGGGTGGAGAAGTAAATGAAAAAGCTAAGATTGCACTAAGTAAAGCTGCTGATGCCTTGTATGCAAATAAAGGAAAATCACTGATTGTTTGTGGGAATAATAATATCGATCAACAAACTATTGTTTTTGGAATAAATCAATTGTTAGGTAATATAGGAACCACTGTAGGATTTTCAAGAGTGAATTTTCAACGTCAGGGTAATGAAGCTGATGTCAATACACTCGTGTCTGAAATGAGTAATGGTCAAGTAGATGCATTAATAATATGGAATGCGAATCCATGTTATGATTTAGCAATTGCCAATCAATTTAAAGATGCAATGTCTAAAGTGGCTTTAAGAGTAAGTATGAATTCTTCTCTTGACGAAACTGCTATTCATTGTACTCATGCAGCACCGGTTCATCATTATCTTGAATCATGGGGTGATGTTGAACCTAAAAGTGGAATGTATTCCTTAATACAACCTACTATTAATCCAATATTTAATACACGTCAACCTGAGCATTCTTTATTGGTATGGGCAAAATCAGCCAATTTAAATAGCAGTGCTGAACAACCTTACTATGAATATCTAAAAACTTCATGGAAGGAGATGTTTGCTAATCTTGAGTGGGATAAAATATTGCACAATGGAGTATATGAAGTCCCAACAGGCTTGTCATTAAATTCAGCCTTTGGAGTTAATGTTGCTGCTAGTGCTTCAAAAATTAAACCTACTTCAACAGGTGGATTAGAAATTTCATTAGTAGAAAATATTGGTATTGGTGCAGGACAGTATGCAAATAATCCTTGGTTGCAAGAAATTCCAGATCCAATTACCCGATGTGCCTGGGGAAATTATGTTGCTATTCCAATAAGCTTTGATGGAGATAGAAGATTTGAAGCGTTCAAAAATATTAATGAAGACGGCACAATCGTTAATTTAAGTTTAAACGGACAAAATTCAAGTATTGGCGCGATCAAGCAATTTGGCCAAATGAAAGAGACTCTTGCAGTTTCGTTGGGATACGGAAGAACACAAGGGGGAGTATGTGGAACTGGTGTAGGTGTAAATTTTTATCCATACTTAAAGTTGGATGAAAATGGACATACACAATATTATGCAGAAGGTGTTGACTTAGCAGATGCAAATCAAGGAATCGAGAATGGTTTTGCATGTGTACAGCATCATCATACCTTAGGAGTTACTGCGATAGAAAAATCATCTGGTAAAAAAATAAATGCTGACGAAGCAGCTTTAGTAGATGATTTCTTTAAGCCAATAACGAAAGGATATCAAGGATCATTAACTGATCGTTCAATTTTAAGAACCAGTAATCTTAGTGAGCTTAAAGAAAAAGTTGAGCACAATAATGAAAAGAGAAAAGAAGCACAGAAGTTAAATTCTCATTCATTATATCCGAGCTATGATTATCAATATAATTCAGGTCATCATTGGGGATTGCATGTCGATATGAATAGTTGCATAGGTTGCAGTGCGTGTGCTGTTGCTTGTGTTTCAGAAAACAATGTACCTGTTGTTGGAAAAAGAGAAGTTGCCCGCCACCATGAAATGACCTGGTTGAGAATCGATAGATATTATTACGGAGATGTTGAAAATCCAAGTGTAGCATATCAGCCTATGATGTGTCAACATTGTAATAGTGCTCCTTGCGAAAATGTCTGTCCTGTTAATGCAACGAACCATTCATCAGATGGATTAAATCAAATGGCTTACAATCGTTGTGTGGGTACAAGATATTGTGCAAATAACTGTCCATATAAAGTAAGAAGATTTAATTGGTACGATTATACAGAATCCGATTTATTTCCAGGAAATTCAAGAATGATGGCTGGGGAAAAAGATAAACCATACTATGCCGAAAATCTTGTAAGAATGGTACTCAATCCGGATGTTACTGTCAGATCAAGAGGAGTAATAGAAAAATGTTCTTTCTGTATACAAAGAATACAAGATGGTAAACTGAATGCGAAAAAAGAAGGAAGGACTTTAAAAGCCAATGAAGTGAAAACTGCATGTCAAACGGCTTGTCCTACAGGTGCAATCACATTTGGGGATATGAATAATCCTGAAAGTGCCTTGAGTAAGAAGTTAAATAATCCATTGAATTTTATAGTGCTTGAAGAAATTGGAGTAAAATCAGTTGTAAATTATTCCATGAGAGTGACGAATAAAGATGAATCAATTGAAGCTTAATTAATTAAAAAAGAATCAAATGTCAGCAGGAGTTGTAGCACCGGTAAGAAGACCTCTGATTGAGGGGCATAAGACTTACCATCAAATTACAGAGGACCTTTGCTCGCCAACGGAAAAAGCGCCAACGCGCGCTTGGGTTATTGCTTTTATTATATCTGCGTCGGTTCTTGCTTTTGGTTTATTCTGTATTGTTTGGACAATATGGATGGGAATTGGAAGCTGGGGAGCCAACAGAACGATAGGATGGGCTTATGATATTACCAATTTCGTGTGGTGGATCGGTATTGGTCACGCCGGAACATTAATATCTGCAATCTTATTGTTATTTCGTCAA
Source organism: Saprospiraceae bacterium (assembly GCA_013140975.1). Lineage (GTDB taxonomy): Bacteria > Bacteroidota > Bacteroidia > Chitinophagales > Saprospiraceae > Vicinibacter. The sequence goes on along the minus strand of JABFRV010000018.1, from coordinate 23,107 downwards.
AGATGGAGAACAGGTGTAAACAGAGCGGCTGAGGCAATGACAATTTTTGCGGTAATCTGTGCTGCCATGTTTCCTTTAATTCACGTCGGAAGAATTTGGGTGGTTTTTTATTTCTTTCCATATCCTAATACAAGAGGTTCTTTATGGCCGAATTTCAATTCACCTTTACTATGGGATGTATTTGCAATTTCAACTTACTTTTCTGTTTCACTTTTATTCTGGTATACTGGATTAGTTCCTGACTTTGCAAGCATTCGAAATCGTGCAACGGGACTTAGAAAGAAAATTTACAATGGATTATCATTTGGATGGACAGGTTCTGCTAAGCATTGGCAAAGATGGGAATCATTATCATTGGTATTGGCTGGATTATCTACACCACTTGTATTATCAGTTCATACTATTGTAAGCTTTGACTTCGCAACATCTGTGATACCTGGTTGGCATACAACAATCTTTCCACCTTACTTTGTTGCAGGTGCTATTTTTTCTGGATTTGCTATGGTACAAACATTAATGGTTATTACCAGAAAAATTCTTAAACTGGAAGAGTATATTACTCTTGAACATATTGAATCAATGAACAAGGTTATTCTTGTAACCGGAACTATTGTAGGAGTTGCATATCTAACAGAATTATTTATTGCCTGGTATTCAGGTTATGTATATGAACAGTTCGCTTTCTTTAACAGAGCAATGGGAGTTTATTGGTGGTCGTATTTTGGTATGATGACTTGTAATGTTATTTCTCCTCAGATATTTTGGGTAAAGAAATTTAGAAGAAGTGTACTCATTACTTTTATCATGAGTATTTTTGTTAACATTGGTATGTGGTTTGAAAGGTTTGTAATTATTGCCACAACACTTGCAAGAGATTATCTTCCATCTTCCTGGTCTTACTATAAACCGACCTGGGTTGAGATAGGAATCTTTATAGGAACGATAGGTTTGTTTTTTACTTTATATATGATATTTACAAGAGTTGCGCCGGTTGTTGCAATCGCTGAAGTAAAGCACATCTTAAAGGTAGGAGGAGATCAATATATTGGTGAAAATGCAACACACTCACATTCGAATGATCTGGATCATTCACATTCTAAATCACATTCTGATCACGGTCATCATTAATAAATAAAAAGATTTAAATATTTTAGAAGTATAAAATATGAGAAAATATAATGTAGATGTTGTGTACGGATTGTATGATGATGAAGAAAAGCTTCTTCATGCTATCCGTAAAGCAAAAAATAATCATCTTGAAATTTTTGATGTATATACTCCATTTCCGGTACACGGTATGGATCAGGCTTTAGGATTAAGTGAATCGAGATTGCATATTGCCGGATTTGTTTACGGTGCATTGGGTACATTAACAGGGTTCTTAGGAATGACCTGGATTTTTACGAGAGATTGGCCGATAATTTTTGGAGGAAAACCATATTGGTCAGTACCTGCATTTATACCTATAACATTTGAAATGACAGTTTTATTTGCAGCTTGGGGAATGACAATAACATTTTATACAATTTGTGGACTTTGGCCGGGAGTTGAAAATCCTCAAGTTGACCTAAGGACAACGGATGACAAATTTTGTCTTGCTTTTGATACGAATGAGGTAAGTGTATCTGATGCTAAAAGTTTTTTCTCTGATTCCGGTGCAGAGGAAGTAAATACGAAATCAATCTAACATGAAATACAATATTTATATATTGATCCTAATTGTTGCTTTGATTAAAGCCTGCTCTCCTGCAGAAGGTAATAATCCTGGTCATGAGTATATGTCAGATATGGGACATGCGGTCTCCTATGAAGCCAACTCGCAACAATACTATGATTATCATCATTGGGGTGGAATTGACGATTATAGAAAATATGCAATACCAAGAAACCCAGTAAAAGGAACGGTTCCGAGAGGATCGGTTTCTTCCTCACTTGTAGATTCTTTAAATACCATTTCTTATGTAAATAATGGACATAGAAATTATTATTATAGTGATACAGAAGAAGAGCGTGCGCGAGCTAGCAGAGAAATAGTTTCAAATGCTATTCCTATTTCTAAAAAAGTATTAGAAAATGGAAAGACTAATTATTTAATCTATTGTGGAATTTGTCATGGTGAAAAAGGAGATGGTGCAGGTTATTTAGTGAGAGATGATGGAGGAAAATATCCTGCGCAACCTGCTAATCTAATTAATGATGATTTCATCGCTGCTACAGAAGGAAGGCTGTATCATGCTATAATGTATGGTAAAAATGTTATGAATGGATATAGTAACAAATTATCTTACAATGAAAGATGGGAAGTTATACATTATATTAGATCTCTTCAAGCAGGTTCTAAAAATCTTAAGTATACAGAAACTGAAAATACTTTTACCAATTCACAGGCTGTATCGGATGCCAGAAAAGCTTCAATTAATAAAGTTGCAGCCACTATTGTTCCTGCAAGTCCTGTAAAAAAATAAGATAAATTCGAATAAATAAAACAGAATGAATTCTGAACATATTCAATTGCCAAATAAAGACAAGATTGTACTTGCAATACTCGGTATTATAGGTCTACTATCTCTTATTTATATTGCTTCCAATGATGATCTTGGTCATACAAGGTTATGGACAAATATCCTCCATAATAGTGTATTCTTTACACTCATTGCCTTAATGGCAATATTCTTTATTTGTATAAGTGTGACAGCTTATGCAGGTTGGAATGTTGTATTTAGAAGAGTATGGGACGGTATGTCTCATTTTTTACTTGTAGGTTTGGTTCTAATGGGGATAATTGCCATGGGTGTTTATTTTGGATGGCATAATTTATACCATTGGGCAGATGCAAAGACTGCAGCGACAGATCCAATTATTAAAGGTAAATCCGGATTTCTAAATAAGCATTTTTATACTATAGCAGGTCTTGGATTTATTGCACTTTGGTTCTTTTTTGCAAAAAAAATGAGAGATCTTTCTGTGGCTGAAGATGATCACGGTAGCAACCAATTTGGGAACAATCCTTGGAAACATTATAAGTCCATGAAATTTTATGCTGCTTTGTTTTTACCAATCGCAGGATTTACAAGTGCTGCTGCTATCTGGTTGTGGATTATGTCAGTTGACCCACATTGGTACAGTACAATGTTTGCATGGTATTCCAGTGCTTCTTGCTTTGTAAGTATGATTGCACTTACGATTCTTCTATTAATCTATTTGAAAAGCAGAGGATATTATCATGCAGTTACTTCAGAGCATTTCCATGATTTAGGAAAATTCATGTTTGCGTTTTCTGTGTTCTGGACGTACTTATGGTTTGACCAATATATGTTAATTTGGTATGGAAACATTGGTGAAGAAACTGTTTATTTTCAAACTAGGATCAAAGAATATCCGGTATTATTTTATGGAAATCTTGTAATCAACTTCGTGTTGCCATTTTTAATATTAATGCGTAATGATAATAAGAGAAAATATGGAACATTGATACTCGTAGGTATACTTGTTTTTGTAGGTCACTGGATTGATTTATTTCAAATGATTAAACCTGGAACTTTGCACACTGCTATGGAGTTGGGAGACCATGCATCTTCTGCAGCTCATGGCGTAGCCGGACATGCTGCTGAACATGCAGCCGATGCTCATGGAGCCGCTGATGCACATAGTGCTCATAGCACAGGATTTAAAGTTGGATTTACAATTCCGGGAATTCCTGAATTTGGAGTTATGTTAGGATTCTTATCTTTATTTATTGCTACAACTTTACATTTCTTATCTAAAGCTGCATTGACTCCAAAGCATGATCCGTTTCTTAAAGAAAGCTTACATCACCACGTTTAATTGTTAATAATAAAATTGTAAAACGTAATGACTTCATTAATTGTATTGTTATCTGTGATTTTACTCTTTGTAGTACTTATTCAGATAGCAAAAATATACGAAATCGCAGAAGAACTTAAAGGAGAAGAAGCATCTGAAATTGGCTCTGCGGACTCTAATTCTTTAGGTTTATTAATATTTTGCGTAATATTTTTTGCATGCTTTATTTGGGGCTGCTTGTATTATGCAAATTATATGTTGGGTTACGGACCATTAAAATCGGCTTCTGCTCATGGAGGTTCTATTGACTCAATGTTTAATCTAACTGCATTTTTTACAATTATCGTTTTTGTAATTTGTCATATTGCATTGTTCTGGTTTGCATACCAATTTAGATATCGTCCTGGACGAAAGACACTATTTATTCCGCATAACGATAAGCTTGAGTTAATATGGACTGGAATTCCAGCGTTTGTAATGGTAATTCTTGTTGTGAAAGGATTAATTGCCTGGAATGAAATTATGGCTGATACTAAAAGCGGAGAAGAAGCAATAAACATTGAAGCAACAGCATGGCAATTTGCATGGAATCTAAGATACTCTGGACCTGATGGTCAACTCGGTGTTAAGGACTTTAGATTAATTAAACCAGGATCAAATGAACTTGGGCAAGATTGGAATGATGAAAGGAATTTAGATGATTTCAATTCTGATGAATTAGTCTTGCCAAAAGGAAAAAAAGTAAGAGTAAGTATTATAGCAAGAGACGTTTTGCACAATTTTTATTTACCGCACTTTAGAGTAAAGATGGACGCAGTGCCAGGAATTCCTACATATTTTGTTTTTACTCCTACAAAGACTACGGAAGAATTTCGTCAAGAATTGAAGAAATATAAAGAATATTCTACTCCTTCAGACCCATCTGATCCTAACAGTCCGCCAAAATGGAAAGCATTTAATTATGAATTGGCATGTGCTGAATTATGTGGTAAAGGACATTACAGTATGAGAAGATTGGTTCGTGTTGTAAGTCCGGAAGAATATGAAAAATGGCTTACCACACAAAAATCTTACTATCTTACTTCTATAAGAAATACAGATGACGATCCATTTAAAGGCAAGCCACTAGGTGTAGAATTAAAATCGGAAGCTGAAAAGCTAAGAACTTCATTGAAAAAAGCCATTGATCCAAAAAACACAAATGTTGCTGACAAAACTTTAAATTTAAATAATATTTATTTTGAAACAGGTTCAGCAACACTTTCGAAAGAATCAGAATACGCATTGAAAGTTATACTTGATGCATTGAATGAAAATTCAAATCTAAAATTAGAAGTTTCTGGTCATACCGATAATGTCGGAGATCCTGCTTCTAACCTTTTGCTTTCACAACAAAGGGCAGCATCTGTTAAGTCATTTCTTTCTTCCAATGGAATCGAAGGCAGCAGAATTAATACAAGCGGTTACGGTATGTCTAAGCCAATAGATTCAAATGATAGCGAAGAAGGAAGAGCAAAGAATAGAAGAATAGAAGTTAAGGTTTTATAATTTAAGTATTTAATTAAAAAATAGTCTATGTCATCAGGTCATCATCATCACGAACAAGACGCACTGATAGAAAAATATGGTTACGATGATCATTTTCATGAACATCATGAAGGTGATAAGTTCCAGTTTAACTTTTTGACCAAGTACATCTTTAGCATGGATCATAAGATAATTGCCAGGCAATTCCTTTTCACAGGAATATTCTGGGCAATTATTGGTGCAGCGATGTCTATAGTATTTAGATTTCAATTAGGATTTCCTGATGCAAGTATGGCATGGTTAAAACCTATTTTGGGTAAATGGATTATTATCAATGAAGCCGGTATTGGAACACTTGAACCTGAATTTTATTATGCCCTTGTGACAATGCATGGAACTATTATCGTGTTTTTTGTATTGACGGCAGGATTAAGTGGAACTTTTAGTAATTTCTTAATACCATTACAATTAGGAGCTCGTGATATGGCATCGCCATTTCTCAATATGTTGTCATATTGGTTTTTCTTCTTGTCAAGTGCAGTAATGTTTTATTCATTGTTTTTAAGTACCGGACCATTTTCTGGAGGATGGACAGCTTATCCACCTTTAAGTGCCTTGCCTCAGGCTTCAATAGGCTCTGAATCCGGTATGACTTTGTGGATAGTGTCACTTGCATTGTTTGTAGTTTCGGTTCTACTTGGAGGTATGAATTATATTACTACCGTTTTAAATCTTCGTACAAAAGGAATGAGCCTTTGGAGAATGCCATTAACGATTTGGGCTTTTCTTGTAACAGCTATATTAGGACTTCTTTCATTCCCGGTTTTATTCTCTGGATTTTTACTTCTGATATTTGATAGAAGTATGGGTACTAGTTTTTACCTGTCTGATATTTTTGTGAATGGAATGGCATTAGATAGAATTGGTGGATCACCAATTTTATATCAGCATATTTTTTGGTTTTTAGGACATCCGGAAGTATATATCATTATTCTTCCAGCGATGGGAATTGTTTCTGAAGTTTTAGCAGTACACGCGAGAAAACCAATATTTGGATACCGTGCAATGGTGTATTCAATTCTTGCAATTGCATTTTTATCATTTATTGTTTGGGCTCACCACATGTTTATGTCGGGTGTGAATCCATTCTTGTCTAACTTCTTTGTTGTTTTTACTTTAATCATTGCAGTTCCATCAGCTGTAAAGGTGTTCAATTGGATTAGTACCTTATACGGCGGTAACATTCGCCTCAATACTCCAATGCTGTTTTGTATTGGATTTGTATCTATGTTTATTTCCGGTGGACTAACAGGTATTTTCTTAGGAAATTCAGCGATTGATATACAACAACACGATACATATTTCGTAGTTGCGCATTTTCACATTGTAATGGGTGTTGCAGCTTTCTTTGGAATGTTTGCGGGTGTATACAATTGGTTTCCAAAAATGTTTGGACGATATATGAATGACACCTTAGGTAAGATTCACTTTTGGATAACGTTAATTGGAGCTTATGCAGTTTTCGGACCGATGCACTTTTTAGGTATGGCGGGAGTTCCTAGAAGATATTACTTATTTGATAAGTTTGATGCATTTAGTGGCTTTGATGATATGAACAAGTTTATTACAATTGCAGCTATCGTTAGTTTTTTTGCACAAATCTTATTTGTTGTAAATTTCTTCTGGTCAATGTATAAAGGAAAACGTGTGACTTCTCAAAATCCTTGGGGATCTAACTCGTTAGAATGGACTACGCCAATTGAAGCAGGTCATGGAAATTGGCCTGGTAAAATTCCAACAGTACAACGATGGTCTTATGATTATGGTAAGGATGGTATTGAATTTACGCAACAGCACGTTCCGTTGCGTGATGGTGAAAAACCAAGTGACCATTAAAAATATTTTATTCCTTGAATACGCAATCTAAATCATATTCACTTAAGCAAAATTCTTTTATAAAGGATTTTGGTTTATTGGTTAAGTTCAGATTGAGCTTAATGGTGATATTTAGCTCAGCAGCTACATATTTGATTTTCGCAGGTTCTAATTTCAGCAGTATTGTCTTGTATTTACTAATCGGTGGCGGCATGTTAATTACTTTCGCTGCAAACGCACTAAATCAGGCAATTGAAAGGGATTATGATAAATTGATGGAGAGGACCGCAGGAAGACCACTGGCTGCAGGAAGAATGAGCTTATCAACAGCTATACTAATTGCAGGAATTTGTATGGTTTTAGGAATTATTTTTTTAGTTACTATAAGTCCATTATGTGCAACGCTCGGTATGTTGAGTCTTGTATTGTATGCTTTCATTTATACTCCTGTTAAAAGATTTTCTACATTGGCAGTTCCAATTGGAGCTATTCCCGGAGCATTACCAACCTTAATAGCTGCAGTTGCAGCGCAACAAACAATTACAGTAGAAGCATTGTGCTTTTTTGGAATTCAGTACTTGTGGCAATTTCCGCATTTCTGGGCAATTGCATTTTTGGGTCACAAAGATTATATTCAGGCAGGGTTTAAATTGATAAAGGATATTGATGGTCAACCTGATCCTAGATTTGGAATTTATTCTGCAGTTTATTCTTTGCTGGGAATATTATTTCTATTCCCCTTATTTAAGATACTTTCAATTCATCCACTAATTTTTATATTCCTTATTGCAAGTATGTTGGTTTTTGCATTTTATGGTTGGCAGTTATTTAAAAGAAATGATCGAATGGCTGCAAGAAAGTTAATGCTATATTCTATAATGTATTTACCAGTGATATTTATTTTATTCATTATTAGTAATTATATGAGATAATATGCCAATAGTTCAAATGTTTAACAAGGAGTTAGCTCCCAGTCAAGTTCAGGCTTTAAAGTTTGGACTTTGGATTGGAATGGCTTCAATTATTATGCTATTTGGAGCTTTGACAAGTGCGTTTTTAGTGAGAAGAGGTGTTGGTAACTGGTATGAATATAAATTACCTATTGAATTCTTTTATAGCACAGTAATAATTGTTATCTCTTCAATTGTTCTCGAATTTTGTTTCCGTGCACTTAAAAGAAAAAATGAAAAATTGTTTAAGCAATCATTAATTGCAAGTTTTGTTTTAGGGATTGGATTTATTGCCAGTCAGATTATTGCTGTAAAAAATTTGTTATCTCAGGGATTGTATATAGATTTAAATGTAAGTATTTCCTTTTTATATGTAATTGCAGGATTACATGCATTGCATTTACTTGGAGGATTAGTAACTTTTATTATAAGCATTCTACTTGCTTTTACAAGCGAATTTGCAGTGAATGACATGAAGATTTTAAAGTTTGATCTATTACGTCAATATTGGCATTTTCTAGGGGTACTATGGATTTATTTATTAGTTTTTTTGATATTACAATAAGAAATATTTAAAATATGTCTTCAGAACATACAGCTCATACAGGATCGCATCATACAGAAGTCGAAAATTGGAATGGGGCCAGTGAGCCCTTTAAAGCGAGTTATGGAAAGTTGATGATGTGGTATTTTTTGCTATCAGATGCATTTACATTTTCAGCTTTTTTAATTGCTTATGGTACCTTAAGGTTCAGTATGCCTACGTGGCCTGTTCCTGATTTTGTTTTTTCAGGTTTGCCGGGAGGAATTCATCATAAGCCTTTAATATTTGTAACAATCATGACCTTTGTATTGATTGCAAGCTCGGTAACGATGGTTAGAGCAGTGCAAGAAGGACATAGAGAAAATAAGAAAGGAGTTGTATTTTGGATGATTCTAACGATTATTGGTGGTTTAGGATTTCTAGGTTGTCAAGCCTGGGAGTGGACTACTTTGATCGGTGGTGAAAAAATGTCAATTACCAGGAATCCATTTGGTACACATATTGAAAATGGTACCTATTTGGAAGGTGATGGACATGATATCAAAGCGGGAGATTCTTTTACGAAAGGAAGCTCTTATTTAATTCATTATCATGACGGACATTTTCAACCTTTAAAATATAAAACTGAAGGCGGTGAAGTAAAAACGCAACAGATGGGCCCCAAAGCTTTTGGAGCTTTGTTTTTCTTTATTACAGGATTTCATGGATTTCACGTTTTTAGTGGGGTTGTATTCCTGCTTATTATAGCGTTAAATGTTGCCAGCGGGCTTTATGCACGTAGAAACAATAAATATGAGATGGTTGAGAAAATAGGTTTGTACTGGCACTTTGTAGACCTTGTATGGGTCTTCGTGTTCCTGGTATTCTATTTATTATAAAATTATTATTTGAATTTTAAAGATATGAGTCATTTATCATACGAAGAAAGTAAGAAGTTAGTCATGAAAGGATTAATAATCCTTGCGATTGTAACTTTAGCCGAAGTTTTTGTCGCCCTTTTAGGGAAGGGTTATCTTGTTAAAGATTTTCACTTACCTGTATGGCTAATGTATATTTTAATGATCGTAATGAGTCTTTATAAAGCATATTTTATTGTATATTATTTTATGCACATGAAATATGAAGTACCTGGACTTGTAAAATCAGTGTTGTTACCAACCTTATTGCTCGTATGGGCTGTTATAGCGTTTTTTACAGAAGGAAAAACATGGCATGATTGGCGTGCACAAAAGAATGACAGACCTATAGGCTCGTTGACTGGGCTGGTTGACGAGAAAGCAAAAGACGTAAAAAGCTCCGGTCATGGAACTGTTGACCAAAAGGAGAATCAGCTTGCACCTGCACATCAAGATACTTTAACTAAGAAAGATGAGCATGGAGATCATTCTAATGATGCGGAAACAAAAAAAGAAGCTCCATCACATCATTAATACCTCTTTTTTGTTGGTATAAATGATGAGTAGCAAAGTCCGAATTTTAGTCGTTTTTATAATCTTAATTGGAATGCCAATAACAGCATGGTATTTCCTAAACAAGGGATCTGTATTGCGCAAGAATGCAATGGAGGAACTAAAAGCCAAAGATGTCATTGATGCCTTTGAAACGCCTACAGAAAATGATCTGATTGTCAATACAAATTTTCTCAAAGGCAGACGATGGTTGGTCGCGATCTTAGGGAATGGGCCAAGAAGGGCTGATAATGCACAAAATATTCTCAACCTTTACAATCAGAGTAAAGAAGAATTCAAACCCAATATTCTTTGTATCACCGGGTTGCTTCAAGGCGAATCTATGCCCCAAATGACACAACAATTAAAATTAAGAAGTACAGACTCTACATGGTTAAACTGTTATTTGGCAGAAAACCATGTTCATCCATATACTTATGAAGTATTTAATATTCCTTTAGAGTTTAAGAATAAAGCATGTGCTGTTCTTGTTGATGAAAAACTTCATGTAAGGAATTATTTTAATCTGGACGATCCTGCTTCAGTTAAAGAGCTTGTTTGGCAATATCCCGTTTTCCTAAGTCTTAAAAAATAATTCATGAGCTCTCCAGCATCTTCATTAGAACGAAATTTAAATATAGCTGCCACTATAATAAGTGTAGTGGGTTTATTGATTATTGGTGGCATGAAAAAGATTCATATTGATACTGATATTGATTTTGGATTTCTTCCGCCATTTTATTCAAGCTTAAATGCAATTTGTGCAATTTGCCTAATTATAGCAGTGAGGCATATAAGAAATAAAAGGGTAGAGCAGCATCGCAAATATATGATTGTAGCAATGTCAATATGTTTGGTTTTTCTATTATGCTATGTTCTTTATCATATTACAACACCAGAGACACTATATTGTGGCGAAGGAATAATGCGCCCTATTTATTTTTTCTTTCTTATAACACACATTGTTTTAGCTGCAGTTAGTTTTCCTTTTATACTTTTTACTTTTGTGAGAGGATATCTTATGAAAGTTGAACAACATAGAAAGCTGGCACGATGGGTATATCCGGTTTGGCTGTATGTTTGCGTTACAGGACCTTTGTGTTATCTTATGCTGATGCCTTGTTATAATAATTGAGAATTGAAAACTGAGAATTGAAAATGAATTTATTAAAATATAAAAAACTTATTGGAGGTTTGTTATTCCTCATTCTCATTCTGTCTCCTCATTCACATTCTATACTTGCACAATGTCCCATGTGTAGAATGTCAGCTGAATCTAATATGGCTCATGGAGGAAGCGCCGGTCAGGGTTTAAATACCGGAATCTTATATTTACTTGCATTGCCATATCTCATAGCGGCTACAATGATTTATCTATTTAGAAAAAATAGGAAGAAACTAGAGCAAGGCTAATTTTACCAACAAGAAATTATCGCAATTGCAATTCGAAGTTTAAGCATTTACCTTTTATTGCTTATAGAATTTTGGTTTCAATTTCCATCGTATCCCATATTTAAAGATTACGTAGAATAAAAGTATATGAATCGTTCCCAATACCTCAAATCCTAATAAATGGTAAGGATATCCACCAGTAATGAATGGATTATCAGCTGCAGGGGGTTCGCATAAATAAATGTAATTGGAGTTTAGAAAGTAGTTGACACAACCAACTGAGATTAGAATAACATGAGCGAGTATCCAGATTCTAATCCAGCTATAATCTCTTAATTGCATTTTTAAAACAAAGTATGCATAGAGTGGCGTGATAATTATTGTTCCATGACTAATGTAATAGTCGACAATGAAGTAGGCAGAGTATCCACCTGTAACTTCTGGTGTGTAAATACTCTGAACCGCCCCTCCGATTCCAAGTAATAATAAAAATTCGAAATAGAAAAATTTAGGCTTGTATAAGAATATCATAGATGCCAAATACGAAAGCCCGCAAAGATGAAGAGGAAGAGAATGACTCACCGTAAATTTTCCGGAATAGAAAAGATAAAAGTAAAAGACAAGTTCTCTTGCAATTAATACCCATAACCAAACTCTTCTAAATTGTGGTTCTTTGTTCTTTTGAATAAATTTCTTGCCTAAAAATAAAATTATCGCTGCGTAAATTAGAAACCCAATAAAACCATACCACCAAAGCGAGGAATTGAAAAGTATAAGGAAATGATCCTTGTTAAGCATACTAGATCTAACGATTCTAGGTCAAATATAGTAAATATCAAACTTCGCTTAAAATTTTTATTAGAGGTACTGTTTGAAGCCTGAGATGTTTTTAGTAGCGTCAAAATGTAAGCAAAATTGATTAATGTAAAGCTGCTCTTATTGGCAAGGCGTTTACGACTTCAGCTTCACGATCTATCCACCATTCCATTCGGTCATATACTATTTCTTCTGGAAAATAATGAAGTGCCATATTAATGTAAATATGTCCGTGTTTGGCTTCTGAGGTCCATAGCATTTTATAAAATTTTTTGTAATCCGGGTCAGATAGATTTTCTTCAATGAGGCGAAACCTCTCAGCACCACGCGTTTCAAATAATGATCCAATCAATAAGTAATCCATAAATCTCTTATCGCCACCGGAATGCATCTGTCTGTTAAGATTTTTTATATATGGGTCCTCCTGAATATTGGATGAAAACGGAACTCCTCTTGATTGCATGAGTTCATAAACCATTTTAAAGTGTTCCAATTCTTCAATTGCTGTATCGATCAATTCATTATGAATAAATGATCTATCGGGATACTTGGCGACTAGACTCATTGCCATTGCAGAGGCTTTTCTCTCACAGTCGGCGTGATCCTGTAGAAAGGTATTGAAATCATTTAATACCGCATTTAGCCATTCTGTAGAACTTTCAACTCTGAGATCTAATGTTTTTTTCAAGTATTTTAAAATTTAAGCAATATTACAATAATACAATATTAAGAGCGCAACTATTTTAATAAAAATTACTGATTCATAAAAGTTAAAGGCTTTAGAACCATTTAGAAATTTAACTTCTGATTCATATTGTACAAGGAGCCTTCAACATTTTATACACTGAAGCAATCAAAATTTCCTTATTTTATTCATTCTTATTTCAATAAAGTAATTTGATAATTCAAGAATTCGGGGAATATTTTAAGAGTGCATTCGCAAAAATTCAGTCACTCTTTCATCCGTTCGGATATCTCTCCAGTTTATTTTTTGTTTGAGATAAAGCCGGCGTAATGATCGACAGCGACTTAAGGCAACGTACGTTTGTCCTGATTCAAATGCTCCTTTGCCAAAATCAATAATGGCACTTTCGAATGTTTTGCCTTGACTTTTATGTATCGTAACTGCCCAGGCTAACTTTACCGGTATTTGTTGAAAGGTTCCTATTGTTTCTTTACTAAGTTCTTCGCCTTCTGTTTTATATTTTATTATATCCCAATTCTCATAGCCTAAGGTAATGGATTTTTCCGAATGTGGAAATTTTATAGTAATTGAATCAGGATGAATAGAAATTATTGTTCCAAGGCTTCCGTTTACGTATGATTTGTCAGTCGCATTTCTGATAGTCATAATTTGAGCTCCTTCTTTTAGAATTAATTGTTGATCTACGGGATACATACTGGCTGATACCTGCCCGGTAATTCTGGCTAAAAATATTCTGGCTTCAGAGTCTATTTTATCAAGTTCGGTTTGATTAATCTGATTCGCCAAGGCGTTTGTCGTGCAAAGCGTTATAACTGGTTCTTCAAAATCAGATGGCAAGGATAAACAGCGATCATTTATTTCCATAAGGTCATCTTCGTCAATTTCATTGACGCGAATTTTATTAAGCATTCTAATGAAGGTCTGTTCGTCTTGTCTGAAGACCTGAGACAATTCAATTAGTTCAAATTCTTTTAATTCTTTCATTACCTGAGAAGAAAAGAAGTATGGACTTTCGTAATTTTTTACAAAATATTCTCTTTCTTCTGCTGTACTAATAATTGGCGGTAACTGATACAAATCACCAATCCATAACATTGGAATTCCTCCAAAGGGCTCATTTGATTTTGCGGATATTCGCAGAAGCCTATCTATGTGATCTAGCATATCTGCACGAACCATACTGATTTCATCAATAACCAGGAGTTCTATCTTTTTAAGCAAAGAATGTTTTATTGGTCTATAATCTTTCGTTGTAATAAATCCTGGTGGGAATTTAAAGAACGAATGTATTGTTTGTCCGCCAACATTAACTGCTGCAACTCCAGTTGGAGCTAAAACAACTATTTTCTTATCAGATACTTTGTTAAAAACATTAAATAAAGTTGATTTACCTGTTCCTGCCTTTCCTGTAAGAAATAATACTCCTTTTAAATCGGATAATCTGTCAAGAACATAGTGTTGTTCTTCATTTAAGGTTAGAATTTCTTCGGATGATTTCATTTAAAATGTAAATATAACGCTCTTAAGTACCTAGACTTTATTGTTCAGGATTTATTATTTTTTACTACGCGATGAAAATTTATTCTTCAAATGATTAATGAATCTGAGTTCTTGAGTGTTCGAGTTTTTAGGCGTCGATTATTTTTTTCTTAAAAATACCAACGTTGGAAAATGATCACTATATCCATTATTCCAGTTGTCGCCACTAAATGAACGTTTGGGATAATTTTTATATTTTCCATCTGTTTCCAGCATGTAATCTCTATGAAAGACCTGATGATCATAATATTCCCATTCACCTTTTTCCGGATGCAAGAGTTTATGAGAGAGAATAATTTGATCAAACAAATTCCAGCTTCCATTATGTGCAAGACTTCCTTCGCCATTTTTATAAGTTTGGTAGAATGGATTGAAGAACTCCTGACTTTTGACATATTCTTTGTCTTTATGTGCTTTTAATATATATTTTACACTTTCATCAGAGGGATTATCATTTAAGTCTCCCATAACAATAAATACAGGATTGGGTTCTTTTATAGAAATAGAATCATATAGTGATTTATTAATGCTTGCGAGCTGGTTGCGATATTTTTGAGAAGCAGAAGTTCCGGATCTGCGGGATGGCCAATGATTGACTGTAAAATAAAAAACCTGATTTTCAATCTGCCCTTTAACCAATAATACATCTCGTGTATATTTATTTCCTTCTATACTATCACGCAACAATACATTGTAACTTTTACTTTCCAATAGCTTAAATATTGATGGCTTATAAAATAAAGCGACATCTATGCCTCTGCTGTCCCGTGAATCATAATGAACAATTTGATACGGAGTATTTTTAAGCAAATCAGTATTTAAAAGATCTCTAAGAACCTGTCTGTTTTCAATCTCACAGATACCTAAAATAGCAGGACCGGAAGAGTTTTTACTTTTGCCTAACTCTGAGATTACCTTCGCTAGGTTTTTTAATTTGTTGTTATATTTTTCTTGAGTCCAATTTTTACTGCCAGCGGGTGTGAATTCTTCATCCATGATTGTGCTGTCTCTATAAGTATCAAAAAGATTCTCCAAGTTATAAAAACCAATGCATAGGTTTTGTGTCAGATTTTTTTGACTATTGGCTGACTTACAGGAAGTAATAATGCTGGCTACAAGCACGAGAATAATAGTCTGATATTTAGTCAAAAAAGGCATGAAAAATAGTAGTTTTGTCCAGAATTTACGAATATGGCACAAAGTAAGCTAAAATTATTCAATCTTCTGTTCATCTTCTTTGGTGCTATTTGCATAAATGCGCAGGAATTGAAGTTCTTATTAATTGATGGATTCACACTTGCACCTGTTGCAGATGCTTCAATTGTAGAAGGAAAATCAGGCTTGACTTTTTATTCTGATCAAAATGGTAGGTTTACTATTCCTAGTCAATCTAATGAGCCTAAAGCGATAATCAAAATTAACCATAAGTTATATAAAGAATATACCGGAGAATTTAGCTTTGGGTCGGAAGCATCTGAAATCGTTATTGAAATTTTTCAGAACGAAAATTCTAATATAGATTTATCCACAATTCAAATTGAAGGTACTGATGACTCTAACAATGATGAATCTGAAGTTTATAGCATTTTAGGAAGTTCCCGTAATCCCATTCAACAAGCAATTGCTTACGAATTTAGCATTATGAGATACCGCAATAGAGGTATTTCCAATCGATATGATCAACTTGGTATAAATGGATTTTTAGTTAATGACGTAACGACTGGACAGGTTCCTTACTATCTCATTTCAGGTCAGAACCAGATTAATAAATATTCGGAAAATAGATTTTCATATCCTGAGCAAATTGAAGATTTTGGATCTGCTGGTAATAGCCAATGGGCAGATTGCAGGCTGAGAAATTATAGGGAAGGATTGACATTTAATTACTCATTAAGTAACAGATCCTATACGCATCGGCTTGGATTGCACTATGTAAAATCATCTGCAAATAAGTCTTTGATATATATGTTTGGTGCGAACAGACGATGGGCGCAAGAAGCCGCTTTCCCCGGAACCTTTTATGATGCATACGGTGTTTATGCGGGAATTCAAAAGACCTTTAATAACAAGTTGCAATTGCACTTTATAAGCATTTTTGCGCCTGTCGTTAGAAGTAAATCGGCACCTGTTGTAAATGAAACTGTAGAGTTAACTTCAAATTCATTGTATAATCCAAATTGGGGATATCAGGTAGGAGAGAAGAGAAACGCAAGAATGGTTAATACACGTGTCCCTGCATTTTTACTTACACTAGAAAGGAAAGGGACAAGAATTAGTGATACATGGGGGGTGATGTTTGCCAAAGGAAAAAGATCGAATTCTACTATTGATTGGACTGATGTGCGTGATCCGCGACCCGATTATTACCAATTCTTACCATCATATGAGGAGAATGCGCAAGTCAAAGCCAGTAAAATCCAAACATGGAAACAATCTGATCCTTCCGTAACTCAACTTAATTGGGATTACTTTTATCAATCAAATTATAGTAATATCGAAACCATTAAAAATATTAATGGTGGTATTGATTCTATTCGGGGTAGAAGATCATTATATATCCTGATGGATGAACATGCAGATCCGCAAGATTTTGAAGCCTATGTGCGAAGAAAAATACAATTTTCTCCCAGGAAGAGTTTGCTTTTGAATCTTCGATTCGAAAATATGAAGATTCATTATTATAACCGAATGCTTGATTTATTAGGTGGTGACTATTTTGTTGATTATGAAAATTTTATTGTAGGAGACCAAAATGCGAATACGAATAATCGAAACCATATCGTAGCAAAAGGAGATCAGTTTGGAAGAAATTATGAAATCAATTCTTCAAGATTCACATTTTACCAACAGTATTCACATTCTTTCAGAAGAGTTGACTGGAATGTCGGCCTGGAACAATCATTACAATGGAATTCCTTACAAAGAAATTTCAAGAATTCAATTTTTCCAAAACAAGAAGATGACAATGCCGGAATAATGAAGAAACCAAATCTTTCATTAAAATCGAATCTTGCATATAAAGTGAATGGTAGAAATTATTTTCTTTGGAACTTTGGAGTATCTATGCAGAATCCAAGCGCGGAACAAATTTTTATTAATCCGACTTGGCGAGGAGACAGGCTTCCGGTTGAAGATCAGATTAAAATATTCAGTACAGATGTTTCCTATAAATACAGTTCGCCGGAATTAAAATTTCAAGTAAATGCATATGCTTCATGGTTCATGGATCAGATTTTAACCAGAAGATTTTTTCTGGATGCAGGTTCAGAGGATGACCCCGATTCGGAATTGTTAGATGGAGGATTTATCAATGGATTTTATACGAATCTTGATGAGCAGCATATCGGTCTTGAAGCGGCCTTACAATTCAATATTTCACCGAAATTGGAACTTAGTCTGGTCGCGCAAAAAGGTGAGTACATCTATATCGATCGTCCGGAATATTATATCTACGATCAATTTAGTACTTCACAAGGTAAGCATCTTGTATATTTAAATAATTTCTTTGTTGCTGGCTCTCCACAAACGGCTGCGTCTTTAGGTCTTAAGTATGAATTTGTCCGATATGGTTCATTGCGATTAACAGCTAATTATTTAGCGGATAATTATGTAGAAATTAACCCTTTAAGAAGAATACCTGAAGCCGTAGATGGTGTAGAACGCAATTCTACTGCTTTGAGCGATATTATAAATCAGGAAAAGTTAAAAAATGCAATTGTTATAAATGCCTCGGCATTTAAAAGCTGGAAAGTAAAGAAAAGCTATATATCGATAAGTTTAAATGTAGGAAATTTACTGAATAATAAAGACTTGCTGAGTGGAGGATTTGAGCAAAGCAGATTTGATTATGATGAAAAGAATATAAATAAATTTCCGAATAAATATTTTCACCTTCAGGGAATCAACTATTTTTTAAACCTGAATTATTCTTTCAATTAATATGAAAAATGTAATTTTATTTAGTTTTTGTCTTTTAATTATTTCATCTTGTGTAGATCGTAATTTTGATGTTCCTCCTGTTAAGGAATTGGAAATTCCATTTAGCGCAACTCATGGTATTGATTATTTAAACAGTAAATACGTCCCGGGAAAATTTACTGAAATTACCGAAGACATTAAGATTGTCGCAACAGTTATTGCAGATGATAGATCTGGTAATTTCTACAAATCACTTGTTGTGCAAGATAGTACTGGAGGTATTTTATTAAAGATTAATCGCAACGGTTTATTTTCAAGTTATCCTCAGAATTCTAAAGTTGGAATTTTGTGCAAAGGACTAACAATCGGAGATTACGGAGGTCTTATTCAACTGGGAAAAGGGTCTAGTGTTTCAAATGGTCGGGAACAATTGGATTTTATTCCTGATAATCAAGTCGCAAGTATATTATATCCAGGTCCCCGTAATAAGCCGGTAATTCCTGCAAAGCGAACTATAAATTCTGTTCGTACAACTGACCTTAGTACTTTGATTGAATTGGAAAATGTTGAATTTAAGAGATCTGATGTTGGAAAATCAATAGGCAATTTGGGCGCAGGATCATTTGTAGATTTGAGTATAGTAGATTGCAATAATGCAGCAATCTTATTACATACCAGTGACTTCTCCGATTTTGCAACATATAAAGCTCCGGATAAAAATGGAAGCATTATTGCAGTTTTGGGCAAGTTTAATTCAAGTATTCAACTCTACTTAAGGGATACTTCAGAAATTCGATTTTCCAATACGCCATGTAATAGCAGCGGCGGTAATTCCAGTCTGGTAACCATTCAATCGATCCGAACAATTTATTCTGGAGTATCTACAAATATTAAAGGCAATTCCAAAATTAGGGGTGTTGTAATTTCTGACAAAGATTCTAAAAATGTGAATTCCCAAAATTTATTTATTCAAGATGCGAGTGCGGGAATAACGATTCGATTTACAGGAGCTCATAATTTTGCCTTAAACGAAGAATTGGAAATTGATCTTATTGGTCTTGAGCTTTCAGAATTCAAAGGCTTGTTGCAAATAAATTCTGTCCCAATTTCCAATGCAAAAGTTGTGCCTGCTAGCATTGCATTAACTCCTAAGTTAATGAATATCTCAGAACTTACCACCAATTTTGAATTACATGAAAGTTCATTAATACTAATTAAAAATGTGAAGTTATCAAAAGCTTCCGATGGCAAGTATTCTTTCGATGTCACCGCTACGGATAATACCGGCAGTATTAATTTATTTACAAACCCTAATTCTGTATTTGCAAATGATAATTTTCCGGTGAATAATGTAGATCTGGTTGTAATAGCTTCTGAATTTGACAGTAAGCAGATATTAATCAGAAATTTGAAAGATGTAACTGATAATACTGGCGGTGGCGGCGGTGGTGGAACTACTGTAGAGACTATACGAGAAATACGAAGTTTATTTACCGGTGCGGTATTGAATATTTCTGATGACTTTATTGTTAGGGGAACAGTAATCTCAGATAAATCTGCCTTGAATATTGTTTCACAAAACCTTTTCTTACAGGACGCAACTGCAGGTATTGCTGTTCGATTTGCAGGGAGCCATACTTTTAACATCGGTGATATAATTGAGGTCAAGGTTAAAGGTGTTGAGCTTTCTGAGTTCTCAGGTTTATTACAATTAAACAATACACCTCTTGCAAATGCAACTTTAATAAGTACACGTAATACTTTATCTCCACAAATTATGAGCATAAAAAGTATTGTAGATAATGTGGATCAATTGGAAGGGCAGTTAATTCAGATAGACAATGTTACAATCAGTAAGACGAGTGGTAATACGTATTCCGGAGCTTGTATTCTTACAGATGCTACCGGTACTATTGAACTGTTTACAAGGTCACAGTCAAATTTTGCTACCACGACAATATCTGTCACGCCAGTGAAGATTGTGGGGATAGTATCGTATTTTAATAAAGCGCAGGTTGTTGTTCGAAATATAAATGATATTAAGCCCTAATTGAAAGACGAAGAATTAAGTATTTACGATTTTGGAAATTTCCAAATCTGGCAGTCGGATCGTTTAATGAAGGTGTCTACGGACTCCTTGTTACTTGCCGGATATTGCAAGAACTTGAGCTTTACTCAGGTTTTAGATATTGGATGTGGAATAGGAGTAATTACTTTTATCTTATCAAGCTATGAGCCCACAGCACAATGTATTGGTGTTGATGTTCAGTCAGAGGCGATTCAAATAGCGCAAAAATCTAAGGTTTTAAACAGCGATATTACTAACATTGATTTTATTCATTGTGATATACAGAATTATTCTTCTTCGAAGCGATTTGATCTTATAGTATCTAATCCTCCGTATTATGTAAATCAGCTTCGTGCAATCAATATATTGCGAGATGAATTTAGACATACAGATAATAATTTTGTTGAAAAGTTTGCAAATTCATGTAAGAATTTAAGTTCAGACACTGGTCAGATCGTAATTATCATTCCTTTAAATATGGAGGCATTGTGGTCACGAGAAATGTCGCAAAAAGGATTTATCCTAAATGAACTTGTCCTTTTGAAGTTCCAAAATAATTCTGACAACTTGGTTGTCATTTGCAAGTATAGTTCAACAGATTTAAGTTTTGTTAGAAGAGAATGGGTGTACGGAGAATCAAATAATAATATTAGTAAAATTTAATGTATTAAATTGAAGTATGGAGTTATTGATTATTATTTATTGTTGTCCGATTAATGATAATAATAAATTGAATCTCAATAAAATGCATTATGCAACCCCATGCTTCAGCGTGGGGTTGAAAATGCTCGTTCCAAAAGGGCTTTAGCCCTGACTAGCAAAAATTAGTCGGACAACAATGATTATTATTATATTAGTCTTAATTAATGGGACTTTTGCAATGAGCGAGTTATCTCTGGTTTCATCAAGACGATTTAAGCTTGAATCCGCTGCAAGAAAGGGTAGCAGCAGAGCAAAAGCTGCATTGGAGCTTTCTGACAACCCTATTAAGTTTCTCAGCACGGTTCAGATTGGAATTACTTTGATAAGTATTCTTTTGGGTGTTTTTAGTGGAGAGACAATCACTAAAACAATAGCTGAATATCTTTCGAATGTAGAATTTATTGCGCCATATTCGAAACAGATCGGCACAGGATTATCCGTAATTTTTATAACCTATTTATCGATTGTTCTTGGTGAATTATTTCCAAAGCGAATCGGTATGACATTTCCGGAGCCGATTGCAATTTTTGTCGCTAAACCCATGCAGTATTTATCGACTCTAACTTCACCTTTTGTTTGGTTGCTTACGATTTCCAATAATTTGCTTTTAAGGATATTTGCCGTTCGGAAATCAACCGATAGTAAAGTAAGTGAAGAGGAGATTAAAGCCATTGTAAAGGAAAGTGCCGATGGAGGAGAAATACAAGAGATTGAGCATAATATTGTGGAAAGAGTATTTGAAATGGGGGATAAAAGAGTCAGTTCACTTTACACTCATAGAAGGGATATTACGTACTTGAATCTAACAGATGATTGGGCTACGATAAAAAGTAAAATTAATTCTGATAAGCATTCAGCTTATCCGGTTTGTATTGATAATAATTTGGATGAAATTAAAGGTATATTATTGCTTAAAGATTTATTTGATGACTCAGGGAAGCATTTTGATTTATCGAAGGTAATAAAGCAACCTTTATTTGTTATTGAAAGCCTCTCAGCTTTTAAGGTTTTGGAGAAGTTTAAAGAAGAAAAAATGCATTACGGTATTGTGATTGATGAATATGGTGTAACGGTAGGAATGGTCACAATGGACGACACTCTGGATGCACTTGTAGGAGATTCTTCCGAGCAAGGAATAGAAGAATATACAATCGTTCAAACCGATGAGAATACATGGCTTGCAGATGGTTTTTATAATATTACAGAATTTCAAAAGAAATTTGATCTGGATTTAAGTGCTGAAGTTTTAGAAAAGTACTCAACTCTGGCAGGTTTGTTCATTTATCACAATGAAAATGTTCCGAATATCGGAGATACATTGGATATTGATAACATTACCTTGCAGATCGTTGATAAAGATGGCCAACGAATTGATAAAATATTGATAACAAAGAATAAAGATAGTAAGCTTTAAATTTAATTTATTCATTCTCAAAGTATTGATGAAAATGTAAAACTTTGAATTGCTTTTAAAGAAGTTAAAAAAGTTCGCTAATTATTTTAAATCATTTTATGTTTACGGTACAACTGACAAGGGTAAACCCTGAATTTTTCAAAATCAGTATTTTGCCTATTGACAATATGAAAACATGTAATTATCTTTGTAGAGCAAGATGCAGCATTTGGGCTTCTAAAGGGCTCAGTTATAGATGAAGAAGAAAAGCAATTAGGTAAAAGGATAAACCTATTTCAAAGTGCCTTGGTGTTTATTTTTTTTAACCGGCAGAGGAAGCTCTGTCATAAATCAATGTAGTATGTGTTGTACAATTATTCCCCGAAGGCGAGTTCAATCGCTAAAAGCAGAATTTAATTCTGCCC
>JABFRV010000041.1 GCA_013140975.1 Saprospiraceae bacterium | reverse complement strand
GGATTATTAATGCTATAAATATTGAGAAAAGTTTAAACTAAATGATTTGAATTTAAGGCCTAAAACTTGTTTTAAAAAAGAAATAGGAAAGGAGTCAGGATGCCCGATTTCTCTATCAGATGGCTTTGGAATTCTTTAAAATAGTTCCTTTAATCCTTGGTGTTTTTTCAGGCATTTATTGCTTTAAATGGGCAATCATATCTTCACACATCTTATCAAGATCATAATTGGGTTTCCATCCCCAGTCTTTTCTAGCATAGGAGTCATCGATTGATTCCGTCCAGGATTCTGCTATTTTTTGACGAAAATCCGGCTTGTATTGAATGGTAAAATTGGGTATTTTATTTTTTATGACACTGTAGATTTCACCTGGTGTAAAGCTCATTCCAACCAGATTATAACTTGTTCTTACCGTTATTGATTCTGCGTTGGCTTCCATTAACTCCAGTGTAGCTCTAATTGCATCATCCATATATATCATTGGGAGTGCAGTATGTTCTGCAAGGAAGCAATCATAATGTCCTGACTTAAGTGCTGCATGAAAAATCTCGACAGCATAATCTGTAGTTCCTCCTTCAGGTAACGATTGCCAGCCTATGACTCCGGGATAGCGGATTGAACGGACATCGAGCTTATATCTTTTGTAATAATACTCGCACCACATTTCACCAGCAATTTTGCTAATTCCATAAATTGTAGTTGGTTGGAAACTTGCATACTGAGGAGTGTTAATTTTTGGAGTGGTTGGTCCATAAATAGCTATCGAGCTTGGGAAGAAAACTTTTTTTACATTTTCTTGCACTGATAAATCCAGAACATTTAACAAACCTTGCATATTGATTTTCCAAGTCAGTTCTGGATTTTGCTCTCCTTTGGCTGATAGCAAAGCAGCAAGATGATAAATCTGCGTAATAGAATGATCATGAATTATGCTTTGAAGTTTTGCTTTATCAAGAACATCAATAATTAGAAATGGGTCAGCGGATTTAATGGGTTCGCGGATGTCGGAACATATCACGTTGTCACCTCCGTATTTTTTCCTAAGTTCTTTCGAAAGTACTGTTCCAATCTGACCATTGGAACCAATCATTAGAATTTTTTCTGCCATTGATTTTCGTTCTGAGCATAAAAATAAAACCATACTTATGATGAGTAAGTATGGTTTTATTATCTGGAATAATTTCTTATTTTAGTTTCATTGTTGTTGTTCCAACAAGGTAGCCTTTGTTGTAAACTTCAATTTGATAAACGCCTTTTTGGAAGGATCCCGGATTGGAAAACTTACCACAAGTTTTTAGTTCATCATTTTTATAATCTACAACTGCAGTTGTAGAATAATTTATAGCTGCATCTGTAGCATTATTGGTAAGCGTGCCGCTGCCTTCACTGCCAATGCTTTGTGTCTCTCCTGTTGGGCTTATTATACGAATATAGAAAGTTTCATTTCCTGCATCAGAGTTTTTATTCTCTGTCGTTTTGAAACACACTTCAATAAAATCAACATCAGAAGCTCTGGACTTAGAAGAAGGTTTTTTTCCTTCGCGTGTTTGGTATCCGGTTGCGTCCAATTTGGCAACCTGAATTGCTGCAGCACGATTATATTTTCGGCTTAGCATTTCTTTTTCTTTACTGATTTCATCTTTCTGAGTTGAAAGGTTGCTATTGACTTCTGTAAGTTTTTGATTTTCGACATTTTTCTTTTCGACTTCAGATGTAAGTGCATCTTTAGATGTTAGTAATTCTTTATTGCTAGAAGAGAGCTTTTCATTTTCTCCTTTAAGTCGATTTATTTCAGCTATATATTCTTCAGCTTTAACTTTCATAGCGTTCATTTCCGATTTCGCTGTTTTCAAGTTCTTGCTATCTTTAAGAAGTACAGAAATTTTTTCCTTTTGAAGTCTTAGCTCTTCTTTCTGAACTTCAATACTCTTATTAAGTTCTTCATTGTCGGTCTTCATAGAATTAAGATCTGCAATAGATTGCTGGTACTGCTTATCCAGCTCGCTTTTGGCACTATCTAACTCTATAATGTCCTGGGTTTTAGCTTCGTTATCCTCTTTTAAGCTTTTGTTGTTCATAAACTGGTAAATATTAGCTCCAAACAGGGCTAATATGGCTACGGCAACAGCGGCTTTTAGAGAAGAATTGGATTTTTGATTTGTCATCTTACAAAATTTTTATAATAATGCGTAAATTTACTACTTATTGCTTGAGGCTGCCCTGAAATCTGTATTTTTTTACCTAAAAGAGCTAGAGAAATGAGTATGAGACCAAAATTACTGTTTTTAGACATAGAAACAGCTTCAAGTAAAGCCCAATTTGATGAGCTTAATAATCAGGAAAAGGAGCTTTGGGCTCAGAAGATTAGATACTATGCAGAAAGAGATTTGACCAAAACTGCCTCAGATCTGTACTCTGAAAAGTCCGCTATCTATGCTGAATTTGGAAAAGTAATCTGCATCAGTGTTGGGATTAAGGATGAGAATAAATTCCGTGTGAAGTCTTTTATTGGGGAAGAAAAAGCTCTATTGACTAACTTTTTTGATTTGGTCAATAAATCTTATTCGGACGCCAGACAATGTTCCTTTGTAGGGCACAATATCAAAGAATTCGATATTCCATATTTATGCAGAAGGTCGGTTATACACGGGATACGAATACCCCCAAGCTTTGATCTCTCCGGTAGAAAGCCCTGGGAGGTTCTTCATATTTTTGATACACTGGAAATGTGGAAATTTGGCGATTATAAAAATTTCACTTCGCTTGATCTGCTTGCTCATTGCTTGAATCTTCCTACAAGTAAGAATGATATAAGCGGGAAAGATGTGGGTGTTGTGTATTGGAAAGACAATGATATTCAACGAATAGCAAATTATTGCCAAAAGGATGTTGTGCTAACAGCGCGGGTCTTCCATCGACTGCGTTATGAAGAAGATATTGATGAATCAAATGTAATTATTGTTGAATAATTATGAGTTATGATTCATAATTCATAATTCATAACTCATAATTCAAGATTTATTTCCTGTTTCTAAGAATGGCTGCACTAATTAAAGATATAATCAGACCTAAAGGCAATATTTCAGCGTAGGTTATTGCTGTCATAAAGAATGGATTCTTATACATTTCTTTTGCTTTATTCATAGATTCCGTTTGCCTTTGGATTTCGGATTCTGAAGCTCCTTTTTCTTTTAGACTTTCTATTATGGATTGTGCATACGTTTCCATAAAATCCGGCATGTAGAATTTTTGAAAGATAATCCAACTCAAAACATAACAAGTTGATCCTATGAGTGCAATTAGAAAACCTATCTTAAATGCTTTTCCAAAGCTCAATGAAATTTCGGGATTTTGATTCTTGTATGATCTGATTCCAAAAAAAATTAGAGAGAATACAATTACCATTGCTGAATATCCAATGATTTCTGAACTGCCCATGCTTTGTTTGCCCTTCGCAATTGACATAGATACAAGCATGAAAATTGAAATGAGTGCGCCGCTTATAAGGCCATAGGTAAGAATGATTTTTTTCATATTTAAATAATTATTCCACAAAGAAATGCTGCCCGGCAATAAAACGAGTAATACTATAGTGCTAAGTTAATCAATGAATCGAGTATTTCATACTTTAGTATGATCAGCAAATTGAAGGATTTTCAAATTTCTAGCCTTTTCAAGAGCTTGGGTTCTGTTTTTGACATCTAATTTTCCAAAAATATTGGAGACATGCGATTTTATGGTACTTAGTGAAAGAAACAACTCGTCGGCTATTTCCTGATTCGTATTTCCCTTTGAAATCAACAAAAGAATCTCTAATTCTCGATCACTTAGAAGCGTATTTGGTATAGCATTTAATCCTATAGAAGCTTTGTCAGCACTCAATGGGCTGTTATTCCTTTTTATGAGTTTGCTTGCCAGCCAAATGCCCATTGTAGTAAATAGAATTGCAATACCTGCGCTATACAGTTCCTGAGATCTATCGATAAGCAAGAATTTCCAATGAATGACTCGTAAAATCAATAATAATACAGCCATCGCAATTCCAAAAACAATCATCGTGTTAATCCCTTTGCTGAACTGGATGTTGATTTTCTTCTGAGCCACAAAAAAGTTCTTAATGAACTACAATTTTATAAACTTTATTTGAATCGTTATCAAAATTGCATTGAATAAAATATAAACCAGCCGGAATATTGAGTTGAATTTGAAATCTCTCCTCTTGAATTGCTTTTTCTTGAACTACATTTCCAAAAGAATCGAATACTTCATACTTCTGAATTGTAATTGGAGATTGAATATGGAATATGTCCTTCTGTGACTGGAAAATTTTTATTTCAGGTAAAGAGTTAGAGTTTATGCCTGATGCGATACATGGCAAATTATTGATCATTCTCCATATAGTATCATTCAAACCAAAGGGAACCGGTGAGTTATCCGGAGCGTCACCAAATCTTATCCAAACCATATTTTTACTGGGAGCAACATTTATAAACTGACCATTTTTTCCCATTGCAGCGTATATGTCGTAAGGTGCATTAGGAATTAAATGACCTCTGAAAGTAAACTGAGAGCCCGGAAGCCTATAGCTTTCTGCATCATTTAACCACCATAAATATCCATACGAAAGATTGATGTTCTGCGAAGTGTGTGTCATTTTAAAAAAATAATCCTGGTCTTTCATTATTTGTGTTCCGTTCCAGTTTCCTTGATTGAGACATAATAATCCAAATCTCGCCATAGTTCTACCGGTGCTATAAAATACGTTATTGAAATCCTGCTTGAGAAACAAGCCTGTGATTCCTGTTGATCTTGAAAGCTTTTGAGAAATATAGGTGTTGAGTTGAGTTTTGGTTGCATTTTTTAACACTGAATCAAGTAATGTATAAGGTGCATTGTGATACGCCCATCGAGTACCTGCATCCGCTTTATATTTTAAACAAGAGTCCAGGGTGCAATAGGCATCACCAAGTCCATCATCTAGACCTGAGGTCATACAGAGTTGATTTAATACAGTTATTTTTTCTTCTTGTTCCGGTGTGCAGGACGTCCATCCTTTACCCATATATTTACTTGATGGATCAATCAGCTTTAAAAATCCGTCTTCCTGAGCCAATCCTACCATAAAAGCAGTTAAGGTCTTTCCTGCTGATGCCCAATACCAGACCTTTTTTTCATTATGGTCACCAAAGTATTTCTCAAGTACTATTTTGCCATCTTTGAGCAGAATAAAGCCCTTAGAATTATTTGACTCCAGCAGGTCGTAAAGTTTGTCAATTTTATCAGAACACCAACCCAATCTTGAATAAGACATCGTGTCCCAACTGCTGCCATCTACGGGAGGAAAATACAATGATTGTGAAAAAGTATTGAGACTAAAATAACCACAGATTATGGTGATTAATATCTTATTCATGAGTGGAAAGATTTATAAAATGAATGAGCTTGAACCAATGATTGATTCTTTTCTTTATCTTTAAGACCTCAAAATTGTGAAATAGTTTAATCGTAATGATAACAATTGAATTTTTTGGGAATGTAATATAAATCGAAGATACTATTTTTTTGGAAATAGTAGAAAAAGCTTATTGTCTTAATAAACTAATTAAATTGATTTATTTTTAAGAAAATTGAATTCGAAAGCCAGTTATGTATAAAGTAAAGATTCAACAATATGAAGTTATTAACTAAATTCAGGCAGGCAGATGACCAGGGCAGGGAACAGGTTATTTCGTACTTAAAATTAAGATTTGGAATTGGACTCATAGGTGTAATGTTTCCTTTTATGTTGTTTATTTCAAATATAATTGGAGGCGGTGGTTTGATTTTTGAAGATTCTATTTCAGATTATTATGATAATAATGTTGCAGGTGATATTTTCGTTGGAATTTTATTTGCATTAGGATTTTTCTTAAGTTCTTATAGGGGAGAGTCTAATCAAGAAAGTATTCTGGCAACGATAGCTGCATTTTTCGCTATTGCTACGGCTCTTTTGCCAACTACAAGCATGCTGTCTTGGGTTTCTACTTCTCATTGGGTATCCGCAAGTTTGCTATTTTTTATATTCATATATTTTGCCTTCATGTTTTATAAAAAAGAAAGCAAAGTGCTTCGAAAAAGAATGTATTTGGTATGTGCTATTGTTATGTTTTTAAGTATGGTGTTTGTATTTCTGGGATGGATAATTGGCGACGATTATAACATTCGATATAAAACAACTTTTATTGGTGAAGCTGTTGCTTTGATTGCATTTGGAGTATCATGGATTATAAAAACAGAGGTGGCACTTAGTGATCTTAATCCGTTTCAAAAATAGAATACGAATTTAGATTTGTAAGCATGTATATTTGCGATAGAATATGATTTTGAATCGCAAGTTACATTTACAGGAAATTTTATCCATCAGCTATATATTCCTTATCGGACTGGGAATTGTGTTAGATGTTCTTTATTATAAAATATTAGGCATTAATATCTTAGATTATTCTTCCATTACTGATGTATTGCTTTCTCCGATTAAATTACTCTTGCATGAATTTAAGTTTACAATTGCGGTAATTGTATTTTTAATTCTCGGATATATTTATGTAGAGAGGGCGCAACATTATTTTGAGAAATATAAAGATAATAAAAATATTCAGATGTGGTTTGATTTTCGTCTTGATAAATCCAAGCCTCAGAAATATAATTCTTCTAGAAATGTTATGTTTCTTGTATTTCTTATTTCAGGAATCTTGATTGGATTTAGATTTGGATCTGCAAGTAAAATCAAACGTAGGATAGCGAGTAATTCTCTTAAAACGAATACTGTAATAGAATTTAATGATGGAGTGAAATGGACGTTACTTTGATTGGCATGAATTCCGGATATGTTTTCTATGTAACTGATTCATTAAATTCGATTCAAATCAGTCCTATACATGCACAAGTGAAGAAAGTCATTGTGAAGTAGTTCACCGATTAAAATCCTTACTTATTATTTACAACACTTTTTGGTAAGGACTGGTCTATACGATGTAAACGACATTGGTTGGGATTTGCTATATGATTTCAAGTGTAATGACAAACCTTTATACATTGTTAGGCTTACATAATATATTTTAAAAAAGAGCTATTAAAGGCCTTGCAATTATGGCCAAGTCTTTATAATTTTAAAATTGAGTTTGGGCATTTGTTCGAGACATTGCCTTTATAGAATTTCCCATTTTTTTGGGCTTTTGGGCAACAGATCCCTATTTTGTGACGTCTAATAAAGTGATGGACGACAAAATCCTCGTTGAAAAATGCCTTTCCGGTGATCAGAAAGCTTGTAAGGAGCTGTTTGACCAATATGCATCCCCTATGTTGGCATTGTGTAACAGGTATTTTACCAATTCAAATGAAGCAGAAGATGCAGTCCAAGATGGTTTTATCAAGATTTTTCAGAACCTTCACACTTTTAAGTCAGATGGGCCGCTAGGTGCCTGGATAAGGAGAATCATGGTAAACACCTGTCTGTCCAAAATTAAGTCCTGGTATTCAGTTCATATGGAATCGAATGAAGAAGCATTCTATGATCGATCCGTTGAGCCGGACGCAATTAGTGAGATTTCTTATCAGGAAATTGAAATACTGATCAATAAATTGCCTCCGGGATATAGGACTGTATTTAACCTTAGTATAGTCGAAGGTTATTCTTATACTGAAATTGCAGAATTGCTCAATGTAACTGAATCAACCTGCAGGTCGCAATTGTTTAAAGCTAAAAATTATTTAGCACGTCAAATTATCAAATTGAATCCCAACCTTAAATACTCCTTATGAAAAAGACTACATGGACAGATCACATAAGAGATATGGAAAATACAAAAACACCAAAAGTTCCTGAAAGAATTTGGGAAAATGTTATCCCTCATTTGCCAAAAGGAGAGAAGCGGAATCGTAAACCTATTTGGTTATTTTTTCCATTGCTTTTAGGCGCCGGGATGGTTGCTTATTATTTTTATAATTCTAATCCATTAGATGATAAAAAGGGAATTCAAAATTCGCAGAATGTAAGTTCTGTCTCCACTATTGAAAATGAAACGAAAGAGTTAACTTCCTTAAATTTAAGTAATACAAAGGAATCAGAAAGTAAAAACATCAATGTAGAAAAGAATCAATCAGAAATAAAAATTTCAAAGAAACTTAATTCCGCAAAAAATCATAGATCACAAGATCACCTGATGCAGGAAAATAAAAATATTGAATCTGCTTCGATTCAAAATCAGATTGTAGTAAAGACTGTCTCTCATAATAATATTGATAATCGTTCTATTGCTAATAATTCTATAGAACAAGAATCAGAAGCAAGTTTAAATGTATTGCCTACGAAGGTAACTTCTCTTCTTTCTTATAGCAATGTATCTCTGGATCTTCCTTTAAAAGGGGAATGTTATGATTTCAATGGTAGAAGGAAAGCTAAGTTTTCAGTAGATGTGTACGCTGGGCCACAATATTCTCCGTTTACATTTTCTACAAATGTAGCGGAGTATAATTATTTAAAACTACTTCGAGAAGATACTGAATCTGAAAAAGTGTCTATGCTTGCCGGAGTTCGAATTGGAATTCAAAACAAGAAATGGAATGTAAAAGCAGGCCTGGAATATCAGAACATCTATTATCAGTTGAATTATTTTAATGGAAATGATACAATAATCAATACAAGAACTATCAATGGAACGATTGTCGTAACGGATACAGTTTTTGGAAGAAGAACAATAAAACATCATAATAATCATCATATGTTCAACCTGCCAATATCTATTGGATATCAGGTGAATCGCAAAGAGAATTCCATTCAATTTAACGTAGGAGCTTCTTTGAATTTATTCATGCGAAGCAATGGTGCTGTATTGGATCCATTACTTAGACCGGCACAATTTAACAGCCCGCTAAATATATATAAATCTGCAGTAGGAATTTCTCCGTTTTTCAATATTCAATGGAGTGGCCCTATTATGCATAATTTGAGGTATTATGTTGAGCCACAGATACAGCTTCATCCAACATTTACCAATTCCTCTTATTCATTGGATCAAAAATTTAGTTCTTATCAACTGAAATTTGGTTTGCAATATTTATTTCAATAGAGGCAACAATACAACCATTCTAAAAGTCAATAGAGCAGATACAAGAAACATGAAAACTTATTTCAAATTCATAATTTTAGCAGTTAGTACAGTTCTGATTTTATCAAGGTGCGAGAACGTAAATGTCTTCGATCCATTTGATTTTATCCCTCATTCTTGGAATCCTTCAGGAGTTAGAAATTCATTGGCGTCTATAAATAATACGCAGACAGAATTTAGCATTAAGCCTAATCAGGA
This sequence comes from Saprospiraceae bacterium, assembly GCA_013140975.1. Lineage (GTDB taxonomy): Bacteria > Bacteroidota > Bacteroidia > Chitinophagales > Saprospiraceae > Vicinibacter. The sequence continues at coordinate 136,819 of JABFRV010000041.1, read as the reverse complement.
CAATATTCTAAATTTTGAAGATGGAAGCCAGGTCGTTTTTCCAAAAAATTGTTTTACAGATAAAGGAAGTGCTGTTACATGTGATACAATTCTTGTAAAAATTGCAAAGGTTCAAAATAAAGACGAGATGATGCAAAATGGAGTGGGAACCAATGCAACTAAAGACAGATTATTGGTCTCCGCAGGTATGGTATCCATAAGGGTTTTTTGTAATGAAAGAGAGTTGCAATTAGCACCAGGGAAAAAGTACACACTTCGTTTGGTTTATGATCAGAATAAATTTAAGGATCAACTGGAAATGTTTTATGGTGATGTCAATGCAGATGGAAATGTAACATGGGAAGAAGCAGATATGGATCCTAATATCACAGATAATGTGAATATTTCTGAATGGAGAAGTAATAAGAATAATTTTGTACTTGGAATAGAATGTTTTCCTGAAAGATTAGGCTGGGTAAATTGTGATTATTTCTTGGGATTACAGAATGCCAAACTTGTTAGTAGTTGTGTCAGTGTTACTTCGGATCCTTCAGGTGATAAAATTCAATTGACGACTTACTGTATTTTTAAAGACATTAACACTGCACTTTTTCCTTGTTGTGCAGAAACAGAGCCTAATAAAAGCAGTAAAATTTGTTTTAAGAATTTGCCATTTGAAAAGAAGGTTATTTATATAGTCATTGGAAAGGGTGTGTCAGATTATTATTTGGGCGCAAAAGAAACTGTAATATCTGATGTAGATCTAACAGAAATAAAAATAGAAAAGAAATCTTTAGAAGAAATAAAGAAATACCTATCAACACTCTGATCGGGTGTTACATAGGATATTTTAAGTTGTGTTACCTATTACTTGAGCCCTGCCTTTCAGGGCTTTTTTTATGTAATGAGTCACTTTGACCTAAAAAATTGAAAATCTATCAGTGGGGCGTGTATATTTGTGGATTCTATTGAATTGACATAATATGCAGGATTTATTTTCATTATTTTCGAAAATAGAGAATCCAACTACAGAAATGGTGATCTTCACCTTTATCGTGGCTTTTCTTTGTTCTTCAGCAATTGCACTTTGTTATTATTTTACTACACCCAATACTTTAAAAACTTCAAATTACATTCAGGCGCTTATGCTCAGTTCCGTAATTGCTACAATGATACTTCAAAGTATTGGAGATAATGTAGCATCCGGTTTAGGGATATTGGGTGCTTTGACAATTATTAATTTTCGCACGAACTTTAAAGACCCCAGAGATATTATATTTATGTTCGCAGCTTTAGGGGTAGGAATTGCGTGTGGTTCATATGTATTTACAATTGCAATAATAGGAACACTCACGTTTTGTATATTGGCCGTTTCACTTAAGTTTACAAATTTTTCACTTGGTAATCATCTTATTTGGAGTGTAAGGCTAAGAATTAAGACAGAAGATAAAATTAATGATATTGAATTATATCTTTCAAAATTTTGTAAAAAGTCATCATTAGAAGGTATAAAAAATACGGGGGCAGAAGGCGTTTTTACTCAAGATAGAGATTACTTGTTGGTAATGAACGATGATTCTGAACGCGAAATAATGATAAAGCAGTTTTCGCAACAGGGGATTGATGTTCGTCGTTTTCAGAATCTAAATTCAGAATCAACTGAAATTTAAGGAATGAAATTTAATCCTTTTTATATTATTCTTGCGATTGCTTTTTTAGGCGCATTATACATCATCAACAATTTAAAAGGAAATAGCGATTTTCGTTTTTTTGGGACTGCGGAATCTGATTCAAGAGTAATAAATTTTGACAAGGATCTTCTCGTTGATAAATTGTTTGTTTCACCAGGCCAATATGTAGAAGAAGGTGATACTTTAATGATCGCTTCCAGGAAATTGGTTGACAGAGATTCTTTAAGCTTAAATGAAACGAACTTACTTGAAAGGCTGGAGTTAGGGAACAGAATTGCTGAATTAAATAAAGACAAACAATTGTTGGAATCTCAATCTAATTACGAGATTGGTAAGTTGCAATCCGAGTTGAATGCACTTTTGATTAAAGATTCGATGGATGCCAAATACAGCTTGCTTATATCAAAAGAAGTAAGTAATGCCTCAACTGTTAATCAATCTAAGATAAAGGATCTTCAAGTGCAGATTGGTAAATTGCATAGTATTTATCTTAATAAATCCGGATTAATGGATGAAGAGTTACGTTCGCTTAGAAAGTATTCTACTGGTAAGATAAATGCAAGAATTAAGAATTATCAATACAACAAAGAAGTATATAGAAACATTGTGATCACAGCGCCATTTGATGGGTATGTAGATCAGATTGCGGTTCAGGAGAATGCTTCTATTCAGGCATTTAAAGATTTATTTAGAATTAATCCTAAAGTGCCGACAAGAATCATAGGATTTATTCATGAATCTTCTCAAATTAATTTTCAATTGGGTGATTCAGTTCAGCTTTCATCTGCAACGCGTCAGGATTTAATCTCGAGTGGAATTATAACTTCTGTTAGTCCCAGATTGGTTGAGTTGCCTTTACGTCTCAGGAAATTTATCGAGGTGCGTGCCTGGGGAAGAGAGGTCTTTATTCAGATGAATAGTAATCAGGGATTTTATATTGGCGAAAAAATTTCTATTTCATTAAATCAAAATAAATAGTGAACTGGAAGTTTATCCTTTGTTCGTTATCCTGTAATTTTATTTTTGGTCAAGAAAATAACTGGATGTCTTCCTTGTTATGTTCTTCATTTAGTGATCCTAAAGTATTACAGAATATTGAATTGGTTCGTGCAGCAGAAAATATTAAATTTCAATCGCCCTGGATTAGAAGTATTAATGCCAGAATTGGAATTAGCGGCGCAGCATTGGGTGACACAATTTATGGATATCTGCGAAATGAAGATAACTACGCTATTTTTATAGAACCGAACAGTCTCCTGGAAATTAAGCGACAAAAGAAACTCAAAGATGCAAAGCTTGAGCTTTATAGATCAGAATATGATGAAATCCTTCAATCAGCTTTGGATGAACGTTATGATTTGTTGCTTGACCATATGTGGATTTCGATTTGGTCTAAGCATTATAAGGAATTGGATAGCCTTCTACATGTAAAGAAAGACTTTTTAAAGAAAGCGATCGAGTTGAATCAAAAATTTGATCTTCAGGATCTCCTTAGAAATGACAAGGAACTACACGAATCTGAAAAAAATAGGAATAAAATATTTCAATCCCAAAAAAATTGTACAGATAAAATCAATGGGTATGTACAAGGTCAAAGTGTTAATCCGATCTATGAAGAACAATTACTAAAAGTAAAGGAGATTGAAGATGAAGTTCTAGGTCTTGCAATTAGCAATCGAACTAAGAATCTTCCGGATGAAACTGTATTGGAACATCGAATAGATTACTTACAATCTAAATACAATTATATAAATTCTCAAAACCGGAAAATTTTAAATGACATACGCTTAAGTTATGATAATCCATTATACCTGGACCGACCGAATAAATTTAATACATTGAATAATTTTTCGTTTAGAGTTGGATTAAGTGTTCCACTTACCGCCAATAACAGATTCAGGAAGGCTGAGGCGATTTTGGATATTATGGAAGAGAGAAATGAATTAGATTCCAAAAAGAAAGAAAATAAAGATCGGATAACAATTGCAAAAAATGAACTTCTTTCTGCCATCCAACATTACAAATTCGTTGATTCTTTTTCAGAAAAAAGCCTGGTAAAAAGCTTATTGGAAAATCCACAAACCAAATCCAATCTTGATCCTCAGGAATGGATAGAACTTTTGATTAGAGATAAAGAGTATAAAGAGGAAAAATTAAAACTTTATGAGAACGTGTATAGAAAATATATTTCATTTCTTAAGCTTAATGGAAGAATCGTAGAAAGACCATTTAAAAATTATTTGATTCGCTCTTTTCCAGGTTTTGCTGAGTAGAGTTACAGAGCGGAATCCATAAGTTTTTGTATATCAAATTTTTTCATTTGCATAAAGGCATACATCACCTTTGGAGCTTTTTCTGGATCACTCATGAGGCCACCCAATATCGATGGGACAACCTGCCATGAAACGCCATATTTATCTGTCAACCAACCGCATTTACCTTCCCTACCGTTACTTGTTAAAGCAGACCAGTAATAGTCAATTTCCTCCTGAGATTCACAAGAGATAACAAAGGAAATAGATTCATTAAAAGTAAATTCCGGACCTCCATTTAGGTGCATCATTTTTCTTCCACCCAACTCAAATACACATACCATAGGAGTTTTGTTGAGTATTCTGGAATCAGGAAAAATACTGCAATAATAATCGGCAGCTTCATGTGATTTTCCGTCAAACCATAAGCAAGGATAAATGGATTCTTTCATTTTAGTTAAATAGATTTTTTGATTGAAAGGCCAAGGGTAGTAAAGATTGGCAACTGTTGAAAATGAATACCTTTCCTTCCGGATGGCCCAGGATAAGCTCTATGACTGAGCCATTGTTTTGTTCGGTTTCTGATAATACCTGTCTGCATAAGCCGCATGGAGTTGCAGGTATTGATTGCTTCAGTAATCGAAATGTTGTTATAGCTATGGAATGAATTTTGAAATCCGGATAGTTAGCACGAACATTATGGATTGCATTTCTTTCTGCGCATATTCCACATGGATAGGATGCATTTTCCTGGTTGTTTCCACAAATTATTGTCTGATCTTCCAGCAGTATTGCTGCGCCGACATTAAAATGCGAATAAGGAGCATATGCATTTTTTGAAGAGTTGTAAGCTGATTGTAAGAGTTCTTGTTGTGTGGGTTCTATAGAACTTATACTTTCATATATGCTGTATTCTATGCTTATTTTTTCTTTCATATTTTTTAAAGCCTTGTCAAAATCTGTTTAAATATCCTTTGTCCATTAGAATCAATTACAATTAGATACATACCTGGCATAATATCACTCACAGGGATTGAATTGTACGATTTTTGAAGCGCGATAGAAATTGTTTTCATTTGCTTTCCTGCAAGATCATAAAGTTGTATAGTTACCGGTTGTAAAGGTTGGGAAACAAAATCAGCAAAAATGAGTAGCTCATCATTCGAAATGGGATTGTTAATTGATTTTATTTTAATTTCTGAAGAAGTTCTTGAAGAAAGATCATTGAATGAATTTGACTTATTGTAACTTAAGCCTATGTCCAGGTTTAAAGATTCAATTTGAAATTCAGCGGAGTAGATATTTTCATTCAGTTTCTTGTTAAGCCAGAAAGAGGAACCGGCAATGGAAGAATTTTTATATTCTTTGTATACCATGGTTGTAATTCCTGAGTGCTTTAGATCCGGATTCGCGGAAGCAGGTTCTTTAACTGTATAGAAGCTTAATTTCTCTGTAGAAATTGTTGGAAGAATAAATTGTATATCCTTTAGATCTGATGCTGAATAATTAAGTTTTATATGAATAGGTTTAGTAATTTGCTTGTTAGAATTTATTTCCCAATATCGATTAGCCGGTATTACATTTTTTTGTGAATAAGCGACTTTTAATTCTATCGCTTTGCTTGTTCCATAAAGTGTTGTTGTGTGTGCTTTAATTTGTAATGAACCATCATAAATATTTCCAATATCCTCCGTATTCTTTTTAATTGAAGCGATAAGGATATCATCTTTTTCATCGATCGTATTATTGTCAAAATAGTAATGTGAATACTGACCATCTGAACACTCCACATTTGCTTGAATTGTTGTAGCTGGATTTGAAATAGTACTTAATTGTGGAGAATATGGCGTCAAACAGCTGGAGGCTTTTATGTTTTTGCGAATAAGATCTCCCGGTTCTTGTCCAAATCCTGTATTAAAATCTATCCCGGGCTTACCGGGTAAATAGCAATAGCTCATAATGCTTCCCTTGAAAGTGGAAGATATGGGCTTACAACTACCTTCGACTGTAGCACAATTATCCAATGCCTGGTTTTTATTGGGTCCCCAGACACAGGCATGTGTATGTCTTGATCCCATAACATGTCCTAATTCGTGTGCAACGAGAAAGGCGTCATAATTAAAGTTAGGATTCTTATTGTCGCTAATTTCAATATTTGCAAATCCAAACGCAAAGGATTTTAGACAAACACTATTAATATATGCTACTCCACCAAGACTGGCTTTTCCGCTACGTAGAAATCCTGATAAAACTAAACTTATGTTTCCGTTGAAGGCTTTATATTTATTCTTAAGATAGTTCAAATCTGCATTGGAGCTTGTGTGCGGAAACCCATCGGCAACAGTATTGATAATTATTTCTGAAATAGAAATTTGTATTTCTTCTTTTCTGTAAATAGAATGAACCTGATTGAATAGGGAAGTAACATATGTTACTACGGATTGGGAATTTTTGTTGAATCTAAGATACAGTTCATAATCAGCACGAATAGAAATCGCGACACGATTACAAGATTCACGAGTTCTTAGTGAAAGTGAATTGTCTGCTTCAATAAAATGCTCTATATCGTGGGTCATGCAATGCAATTCTTTTTGGCGAATAGGAGCAGGTGTGAAATTTAATTCAATTCCGGACTCAGTGATTGTAGAAGAGATTAGGCTTTGTTCTCCATTATCGTGTATTATTAATCCTCGACATGAATTGTCGTAGATACTTAAAGTTATAGTGGAATTGGGTTCATTCTCTATTATTCCTGTAAAATGCTTTCCGGTATTGCATTCAATCATGTTCATACCATTCGAACTATCTACCCATATTTTATAGTTTGGTTCGAAAAATTCTTTGGAATAAAGCACTAGCTTTTCAGATTGGTTAGAATGTAGGGCTTTGTTTACATTCACTGTTGCTTTCTCGCAATTCAATAAAGCTTCAAAGTCTGACATGTTTAAAACCGCTTTAGTATGTGTGCCTAGCTTACACTGAATATTCAATTCATTGGTAAGGAAATTGATGCTTTCTAATTTAGCCTTTGAAATGTTTTGAGATATAGTTTCAGTAAGAGCAACAAACAGTAATATTGCAGTGGTTATGAAATTCACCACAATTTTTGTCTGGTTCGAGAGCTTGTTTTTGAGTTTGAACATATTAAATAAAATTATAATATGTATGTAACACAACAAGAACTATGCCAAATTTTATCAAGGGTCTTATCTGACGAATATAGTATTGATAATTTGAATAATATAGCATTTTACATCTATAATTCTAATTATTTTAAGAATAATATTTTGTATAGTGGATCTGTCGATTTTTTTAAAACTGAGCCTTGGACGCAATTAACAGATCAGTTAAGAGAGGGTAGACCCGTTCAATATTGTATAGGAGAGGCAGCTTTTATGAACCTGGTATTATTTGTTGATGAAAGAGTCCTGATTCCAAGACCGGAGACCGAAGAATTGGTATTCAATTGTATAAATGATTTTAAGGATACTAAGAACGAACTTCATGTTCTTGATATTGGCACAGGAAGTGGAGCCATAGCAATTTCACTTGCAAATAAATTTCCACATTGGAATATTGATGCTGTAGATGTTTCTAAAGATGCATTAGATGTTGCAAGACTGAATGCAATTAGACATGCCGCAAAAATAAATTTTTTGGAATTGAATTTTTTGACACAGTCAAATCTCCTGGATAATAAATATGATATAATTATATCCAACCCACCTTATATTTCTCATCAGGAACAAAACATACTAAGTAAAGAAGTGCTTCAATTCGAACCGCATATAGCCCTTTTTGGTAATGAGAATGATCCGGATGTTTTTTATAAAGTAATTGCGGAATTTGGAAAAACACATCTTCATTCGAATGGTAAAATCTATTGTGAACTGAATGAGTTCCGATCCGGAGAAGTAGCAGAAATATTCAGCTCTCTGAATTATCAAAACGTTGAACTACGAAAAGATATGCAAGGAAAAAATAGAGTAATTGTAGTACATGCCTTATCCTGAAATTATTCTATGAAGTGGATCTGGCGTCAGTCAGTAAACGCAATAATTTTCAGATCTTTTTTTCTATCCTATACTTAAATCCAATATATGGTTTGATTCCATTAATTGGAGCATAAATTTCACTTGCATTAAAGAATGGTCCACTTGAATTTAAAGGATCAATTATAGCTTGATGCTGTGTATAATTTGTTATGTTTTCACAACCGACATAAAATTCCCATAATTGATATGTATAGTTTGCCTGTGCCTGAAGATGAAAATATGGTTTAGAATATTCTCTGTGATCATGGATAAGATCGCCAGGATAATACGTTTTATCCGGAAGACGCATCTTTCCAATGTAGTGAGTTGCAAAATTGCAAAGCCATTTTTTGTCAGTGGATTCAAAGTCTATGGATAATAGACCTCTCCACTTCGGAATCATAACCTGATCTCTGAATCCTGTTGAATTGGTCTGCTTTGTATCCTGATAACGAAGACCGGTTTTTGCTGTAATTTGATTTGTAATAGGATAACTGAAAGTTCCGCTGAGAACTACTGCACGTGAATCTCCATTCAAGGATGAGAAAATTGCGAGTGGTCTTGTTGGTATGTCAGCATCCAGATCAAGAACAAGCTGTTCTTCAAATCTTGTTACATAAAAATCAAAGTTCAATTCAGCAGCTTTGTTAAATATTGTTGGTTTGCCTACAAGGTTTAATCCATAATTCCAACTCGATTCATATTCAGGTAGATCATTAATGATCCACATACGATTGGTGGTTAAAAGACTAAGTTGATCACTAACCAATCTAAAAAAACGATAACCTCTTCCAATAGACAATCTAGTTGTCCATTCTTCATCTATATTGTAGCGAAGACTTGCTCTGGGTGTCCAAAATAATTTTGAGGATTTTATATATTCCAGTCTATGACTTGTGCTGATTATCCATCTCTTAAGATCATCACATTCCATTTCGCCAAACTTTATATCGTAGTCTGCAAAAATTCCGGGTGTAATTTCTTTATAATGATGATCAAAGTTATTAAGTCCAGTTAGTTTTTCATGCGCCTCATTGTAAGTCAATGCAGGTCCAACGGTTATTTTATGTTTGTCATCACTAAATGCATGACTATATATAAATTGAATTAATCCACGTTTTTCCTTGTTCGAAAATTGATGTTCTGTCCCAAAACTTCCGTACAATTCAGAAAATGCCAAATCATAAATTGATCCAGTGCTTTGGCTTGGATTTTCAAAACCCACGTAGCCTAAATTTCCACTTAGATTTGTATGTGTAATTGTTTGTTGAAAAGAGTATTTTCCTTGATCATTTACTTCGCCTCCGCTTCGCGTATTGTGTAAGGCTTGCGCATTTACCATTCCTTCCCAGGAAGTTCCAAAGAAGGTATTTTTTATCATTCCATTTAATAAATTATTTTTAGCATCATCAAAAAACCCGTCTTTGTTATGATCTCTAAATCCGCTATGTCTGCTAGCATGTAGATATATACCGGAATGATCAAAGTCACTCCAGGATTTATTCAAATGTAGATTGCCTTCAAATCTTCCATGATAGTCTGCATATCCATTCACGTATACAGGATAATCAAGGTCCGGTTTTTTTAAACCTGTATTAATGGCACCAGTCATACTTTGAGCGCCGTGTAATGCGGAAGACGCACCTTTCTGTATATTGATCTGATCTAACCAGGTTCCGGGAATAAAATCATATCCGAATGTATTTAAGATTCCTGTGAATACAGGTCTGTTTTCAACGAGTTGCTGAGTATACATTCCACGCAAACCTAAAAATTGAATTTCCCGATTTCCCACTACTGCATTGCTATATGCAAGGTCAACTGTATTGCTTGTCTGAAAACTTTCTGCCAAACTGCAGCAGGCTGCTTTACGGAATTCTTTGGAAGTGAGGGTTTCTACATTTTGCGGATTTAGTAGAGAGAAAGAATGCGAACTTCTTGTTCCTGTTATTGTAACATCCTGTAAGTCGACTCCTTCTTTTAGTTGAAGGAATAATTGTGTCTGATCATCCTTAAGAATAAGTGTATCTTCTTTGAATCCGAGATAACGGATTACCAATCGATTTTCATTGTTTGGTTTTTCAATGACAAAGCTCCCATCTTTAAGTGTCCTTGTACCAACTGTTGTGTTGAGGAAGAAAACCATTACCCCTTCAAGCCCTTGATTTTTGCTATCAACGACAGTTCCTGTAACTATTTGCGAATAAATCAAAGAATTTAGGAATAAGAATGTAGTTACAGCAATTGCGATACGGGTAAAGAACTTATGTTCGGTCATATCAAATCAACGCGATAAGGTATTAAAATGTTTCTTAAATCCTTCACAGGATTCAAGCTATATTTAGTTAGATTTGATTAATTCTCTAACTATAACAAGTTTCTGTATTTCAGACGTTCCTTCGCCAATAGTACAAAGCTTTGAATCACGATAGTATTTTTCTGCCGGAAAGTCTTTAGTATAACCATATCCGCCGTGAATTTGGACTGCTTCGGTGGAAGCTTGAACACAAATTTCTGAAGCGTAATATTTAGCCATTGCTGATTCTTTAGTCATCTTGATGCCGTTGTCTTTCATGTAACCGGCTTGACGTGTAAGCGCTTCTGCAGCCTCAATTTTCACAGCCATATCTGCAAGTTTAAAAGCTATTGCTTGAAAACGAGAAATCGGTTGACCAAACTGTTCTCTTTCTTTAGAATATTTGACAGAGCATTCATAAGCGCCTTTAGCTATGCCTAATGATAGGGCAGCGATGCTGATTCTGCCACCATCTAAAATCTTCATTGCTTGTTTAAATCCTTCGCCAACTTTGCCAAGAATCTGTGATTGATGAACCTTGCAATTGTCAAAAATTAATTCAGCAGTTTCTGACGCACGCATTCCAAGTTTGTTCTCTTTTTTACCACCAGAAAAACCTGGAGTTCCTCTTTCAATAATAAATGCAGTCATTCCATTGCTATCAAGCAATTCTCCAGTTCTAATAATAACTACTGCTATATCTCCCGAGATCCCATGCGTGATCCAGTTTTTAGTTCCATTAATTATCCAATATTCTCCTTCCTGCTTTGCGACACATTTCATGCGAATTGCGTCCGAACCTGTTTCAGCTTCCGTAAGTCCCCATGCTCCGATCCATTGGCCGGTTGCAAGTTTTGGAAGATATTTCTTCTTTTGTTCTTCAGTTCCAAAAGCCAGAATATGACCTGTGCAAAGCGAATTATGTGCTGCAACTGAAAGGCCAATAGATCCGCAGACCTTGGCAATTTCTTCAATGATAGTTATGTATTCCTGATATCCTAAGCCTGATCCGTTATATTCGGTAGGCACAAGGGCTCCTAAATATCCCTGTTTTCCAAGTTTATGCATTAAATCTATAGGAAAATGTTGGGTTTCATCCCATTCCATAAACTTAGGTCGTATTTCTGCTTCTGCAAATTCCCTTACACTATTTCTGATTAGTTCCAGATTCTCCATTCAGGTCGATTCGATTAACAAGGCAAAAATAGAGTCAAATAGGGGTTTTTCCTAATGTTTAACAAAGTAATAAATTGGTAAAGCGGGGTAGTAGAATATAGCACCGGTGAGTAATTGCATATATTCTTTTGGTCCATTACTTCACTTATGCCTATTCTTTCGAAGTTTATATTCCTGAAATTCCTTATTATAAAGATTAAGAGATAACAATATCATTGGGCTGAAAATGATGATGTAAAATATGGGTCGAGGATATTTTACAAATTCTAAATAAATATCATAATATTGATTCTCATAGAATTGTAACAAATTATGAATTGTAACAATGATGCTCGCAATTATTATTCCCCAGGTAGCAACATAACCTGTGTGGGCCACAGCTGCTAATTTATTGTTCGGAATTTTGTAAAGAAGCTTCCATAATTGGTTTTTCTTTTCATAATATAGAATGGAAGCATATTGAATTGCTGATTCAGGAATAAATTTCAAATTTCCGATAACTTTATACTTGAACATATAAATGTAAAAGCAATACCCAATAATAATTGTGACTATTATATTCACAAGAACCAAGCCATTCCATCCTACGCCAAAAAATTGGGTTAATGGGTTTGTTTCATCTTCCAGCCCACCTTCCTGAAATATCCACAAAGAGGTTGAGTAAAAATCACAACCACGTGCGAAGATCAGAAGAAATAAAATTAAAAAATATTTTAAGCTTTTATCCATCTAATTTATTTTTATTGTATAGAATCTGACTACTATTAAGACGTATTTAATATCGCAGTAGAACGAAATTCTATCTTATAAAATTGCAAACGACAAACAAAAAATTTAACTTTTACTCGTGAACTATTTAATCTAATAGTAATAATATCCTTTGCGTTTTTGAAGCTTTAGGAAATAAATAGCCGTGTGAAATAATATCCTGTGTCAATAAAATCTTTTAAAAGCTTAGAGCTTGTATTTTTTAATTTATTCTCCCATAATAAATTAAATCAACAATTTCTCCCGAAGTGGTCTTGTAATCTCTTCTGATAGTGCCTTCAATTTGAAATCCGCAATTTTCTGCCACCTTTCTTGCATACGTATTATTCTGATGAGTTCTAAGAAATAGTTTTTGAAATTTGTGTTCGCTAAAACAATGCTCACAAAACACTCCAAACGCCTTTGTTGAAATTCCTTGATTCGCATAGTCTTCATCTATATAAAGCCCCATTTCTGATTTGGGAATATTCCAGTCAATATTTTTCAGGTCTATGAAACCGGCAATTTTTTGATTTGAATTATCAATTATAATGTAAGGAAAATAGGTTCTGTCTTTAGATCGCTGAACGATATCCAACAAGAATTGCTTTGTGTCTTCGAAAGTTTTAGTTTTTGAGACTGTTCCTGTAAAAAAATCTTCTAGTCGTTTTCTATTCTTATCAACAAGACGGAAATATGCATCTAAATCGTTTATTGTCAAAGGTCTTATTGTAAAATTGCTGAAAGTCATACTTTATTATGTATTCAAAATATTGTTCAGCAAGTATAAACAGATAAGTTGCTATTTGTTTCTTACACCATAACTTAATGTTTGGATTTTTTAAAAATAGCTTACTTCTGATTTTGCCAGGTTTTTTATTTTTTCCATCTTTCCAAGCTTGGAATGGTTCTGGTTGCCAGCCATGCAAGTATGCTGTTTATTCCGCTCTTTTTCATTTCTTGAATGCAGAATTTTTGCATTTTTTCCGGTGTATCGATTTCAGGAGGTGTTATAAAAACTCCGTTTTCATAACACATGGAACAGTACTTTTTACTGATTGATCCATCTTTTTCAGTTCCGCCGCCTTTTTCATCTTTTTTTAAGGGAAACGCGCAGCTTTGACAAAATTTGTATTCTTTCATTTTAAAGAAGTTTACATTAGGAATTTGTAATATCCAATTAGTAATAAAATATTATCCTCATTTTGAAAGTTACTTTATTATTGCCTTGTAATTACACTAGACTACTTCCCCTTCCACTCATATATATACTTATAGCCCACATTACGGCCATTTCCAACAGCAACTAAAAAAGCGATACGATCTCCTTTAACTCCGGTAGGTAATGCTTTGCCATCTATGAATACATCCAACTTAGATGCAGGAGCAGGAGGAACCCCAAGTCTGTGAGTAAGTGCTATATAACTATTTACTCCTGTTTCTGTCTTTAGTGAAATGGGTGCTATGACAAATCCTGGTTCGATTTCCGGGCGGTCAAAGAATATGGCAAAATCACCATTTGCGGAATACTGCTGGCCAGAATTTTGCAAAATAGAAACTTCCATAGTAATAGGAATTTTATCTGTTTTTCGTATTCTATTTGGCGGGCTTGTGTAACTGCATAAAAACTCCCATTCATCTGGGCTTAATGCATAACGCATTTTAATCGATCCTTCTAAAACGGTAGCACTATAACTATCAGAGCCAGGTGGTATTGTATCATAAACTCTGTTACTTACAATTTCCCAATATTCTGTATCAGTATCCGGTGTTGTTGAATCTTCATTACATGCAAAAATCATGAATAGACAGGCTAAAAAAAGTAATTTTTTCATTTACGATAATTTATTAGATAATTTTTTTTTCGACGTAAACTTATTATATATTAATGACAAAGAATATGATTACTATCATATCTTTTAGTGATATTTATTTTAAAAAATAAACTATAGTTATGACTTTATTTTTGCTCGTTACTTATATTGGAAAATATAGCTTTTTAATATATTGATAGTGCAGAATTGCATTTTTTCAGTGACCTAATTTTAGTGATCTTATAGTCTTTCAGAATGGGTAAAAACCAAGAAGGAATTTTTGATAGTGCTATAAATCAAGATTAAATATAAGCAGTCAACAGTAATGTTCTTTTAATTGTATCAACTCTGCTTCTTTATTTTTGTTCTGTGTGTCCAAAGTTGAACAATCCCAAGGCCAAATAGTAATATCGCGAAGATAATTACAATTGTATTAATGCGTCCAATAAATGTAGCAAATGCTGTTAAAAATGTGGCGCCTCCAAGCCACGCTGCCAATGAGGTAAGCCAACAACAACTTGTGCCTAGTGTGAATGCCAAGATGCTTCCTAATAAAGATTTCTTATAATTTGATTTCATTGTTAGGATTTTTTAGCACGAATTGAAATGCTGGCAATAGAATTTGTAATGTCTTTGATTTCTTTTTCTGAAAGATTATTTTCTCGTACAATTTTTTCGGCAATTGGGTCATTCATCATCAATTCTATAGGGAAAGCTGCTTGTTTATCAATGCTTATGTCAGTAAATCCAGCTTTTTCAATTGCTTGAATGTAATCTTCTTTACGTACTGCTCCTGCAAGACAAGCAATGTGTCCTGCTACAGAATTTTTTACATAATCGGGTAAATCATTCAGTAAAATAATATCCGAAATCATGATTCGGCCGGTTGGTTTTAGAACTCTATATGCCTCTTTAAAAACTTGTTCTTTTTGATTCGATAAGTTGATGACACAATTTGAAATTATCAAATCAATGCTATTGTTTTCAACAGGTAAATTTTCTATTTCACCAACTTTGAATTCTACATTTTTATAATTGGCTTTTTCTGCATTTTTTTTGGCTTGTGTTACCATTTCCGGTGTAATGTCCACACCAATAACCTTGCCTGTTTCGCCTGTTTCTCTCGAAGCCAAAAAACAGTCAAAGCCTGCACCCGAACCAAGGTCTAAAATAGTTTCCCCTTTTTTAATGGAAGCTAAGGCAGTAGGGTTTCCACAACCAATTCCTAGATTGGAATCTTCGGGAACATTCTTAAGGTCCTCTTCACTATACCCAATTTTTTTACCAATGGCTGTGGCTATTTCCTTTGGGTTGCAGCATTGAAAAATGCCCGGCAAGATAGATTTTTTGGTATTTCGCCTGACAATATCAGCGTAAGCACTTTTTACATTTTTTTGAATTTGATTGTTATCCATTTTACATTGTTTAATTGTGAATGATAACGCAAAATTGAGATAACTTTCAAGGGTTAACAAGGACAAATGTCCTCAAATGATTATTTTGAGATTTCCTGACGTATTCTTGATAATGTTCTTCTTGTGATGCCAAGATAGGATGCAATATCTTCAATACTTGCTTTCTGGAGTATGTTGGGTTGTTCTTTTAAAAGGCGTAAATATTTTTCTTTCGCCGTTTCGTTATTTAATACGGAAGCATATTTTTCCATATTTAAAAATTCATTCTGTGTAATAATCCTTCCGATATTTTGCCAAATCGGATAATCTTTATACAATACATTTAATTTATCATAATCAATCGTAAGCAAGACCGTGTTTTCTAATGCTTGTAAAGTCAATTGACTGGGAGTTTGAAAAATAAAACTTTTAAAAGAAGTGGTTAAACAATTTTCCTGGCAGAAGCTATAGGTAGTTTCCTCCGATTTTTGATTGATATAATAGATCCTTATCGTTCCACTTACTATAAATGCAATGTTTCGACAAATCTTGTCTTGTTTTACAAAAAAATCGCCTTTCTTTAAATGTAATTCTGTAAATACAGAAATGCTGTCTGCAAATTCTTTATCTGTAATTGGTGCTATATTTTTTAAAAACTGTTTGAATTTGTCCACTTTGTTATTCTATAATTTCTTGTCAAAGGTAATGTTTTTTTGTTGGTTAAATGTCGCGGTAGCATGGCAGGCTCATTGCATTTTGTATGAAATGAGCCTTGCATTTCTTATCATTACCTGGCGGAAAATGATTTATAGAAGCACTTCATTTTATAAAGCCAAAAGAATTTGGACCCCCATCGCTTTGATGCCAAGCCCAAAATGCCTTATATTAGAACAACAAGAACTCATTATTAAATATTCCATTACATTTGGCTTATAAATACTGATTCTTGTAAGTTATTCTTAAATACCAGTTAGTCACAATGATGCCTAAAACGAATGAGCAAAAAGCTGTAAAATCCGTATATTTCAGTATCATTGGAAATTCTTGTCTGGCTATAGTTAAAGGATTAGCCGGATACTTTGGAAATTCATTTGCTTTAATTGCTGATGCTATAGAGTCGACTTCAGATGTATTTGCTTCTTTTTTAGTTTTATTTGGTATAAAATACTCTAATAGACCAGCAGATGAAAACCATCCTTATGGACATGGGAAAGCTGAGCCTTTAATTACGTTTTTAGTAGTTGGTTTTCTAATGGCATCAGCTACAGTAATAGCTTATGAGAGCATTCTCAACATTAGAACTCCGCATGACTTACCAAAAACCTGGACACTTATAGTACTAGGAATAATTATTATTTGGAAAGAAATTTCATACAGAATAGTTATAAGAAATAGTAAAGAAACCAATAGTTCATCACTCAAAGCTGACGCCTGGCATCATAGAAGCGATGCAATAACCTCTGTTGCAGCATTCATTGGTATTTCAATTGCACTTATTCTTGGTAAAGGATATGAATCAGCCGATGATTGGGCTGCATTATTTGCTGCAGGATTTATTTTTTATAATAGCTTTTTAATATTTAGACCAGCATTGGGTGAAATCATGGATGAGCATGTTTATGATGATTTAATTCAAGAGATCAGAGAGGTTGCACTTAAAGTTGATGGCATCATCGATACAGAAAAATGTTTTGTCAGAAAAGCGGGTATGCAATATCATGTTGACCTTCATGCGATAGTTGATGCTGAACTATCGGTTAGAGCAGGACATGATATTGCACACAAACTAAAAGACCTCTTACGACAAGAGATACCTCAAATCGGGCATGTATTAATACATATAGAGCCGAATGAATAGTGTTGTTTCTATTTTTTAAACGTATGGTCTTTGAACATACCAACTTTGTAATGGAGCTTCAATACTCTTTTCACATATTCATTATCGAAATTTGTATTTAAATAGTCTTGTAATGATATTTGTATTTTTTACAGCTATGGCTTCAGTAGTTTTATTGCCATTAAGATCAGTAAAATACAGTCCATTATACTCTGCACTTGGCCTTACATTACACAATGTAGAAATTGGGTTGCAATTATTATTAAGTGGCCAATAACTAGGAGTTGTTACGTCAGATAAGTAATAACCAGGATATCCGTTATATGGAGAAATTTCTGAACTTAATTAAAGAATTCAATTATTTTTACTTGCACTGACAAATAATACTGAATCAAAACAGAAACTTCTTTCACTTCCTATTTGTTGGATTTTTAGGAGTATAATCAACATCCTTTAATATTTTACAATGATGGTAAAGTTTTGGGTTAGGAGTCTAGTTGTTATTTTTTTAATGGTAAACGTTCAGGGATTTTCGCAGGATGCTCTTTCTATTGTGAAAAAAGCAGATGAAAAAATGAGAGGCGTTACGGCCAAAATGGAAATGACCATTAATACCATTCGTCCGACATGGAAAAGATCCATGCAAATTAAAGTGTGGTCAAAGGGTTCTGATTTTTCAATGGTACTTATTACGTCGCCTGCAAAGGATAAAGGTGTTTCATTTCTCAAACGGAAAAAAGAAGTTTGGAATTGGTATCCTACACTCGAAAGAGTAATCAAGCTTCCACCATCTATGATGAACCAAAGCTGGATGGGTACCGATTTTACCAATGACGATCTTGTCAAAGAATCTTCTGTTATCCATGATTATACACATAAACTCATCGGGGATACAATTATCGGAAGCCGCTCTTGTTACACAATTGAAATGACACCCAAACAAGGTTCCGCAGTTGTGTGGGGTAAAGTGATATCCTGTATAGATAAAAAGGATTATATTGAGCTACATATGCGTTTATATGATGAAGATGGAGTATTGATTAATATAATGAATGGTTATGATCCCAAATTGATAGGAGGCAGAGTAATACCTTCAAGATTTGAAATGATACCTGTTGATAAAAAAGGTCATAAGACAGAAATGATCTACAATAATATTGTTTTTGATCAACCGATCAACGATGACTTTTTCAATCTGAATACAATGAAATTATTAAAATAGTGTGGTTGATCAGTCTTGCGTGGAAAAATCTTTGGAGGAATAAAAACCGAACAGCCATTACCATGGCTGCTGTTTTTTTTGCTGTAATATTATCTGTTTTTACAACGAGTCTGAAGGATGGTATATTTGACAATCTTGTAAAAAATGTTGTTAGTTTCTATACCGGATATATTCAGGTGCGCAAGAAAGGATATTGGGATGAGCAGGTACTTGATAACAGTATGGCTTACAATGAAAAAGTTAACGCTCCTTTGCTCAGTATTGAAAATGTTTCAGGTGGTACACCAAGACTTGAGACATTTGGTCTGATATCTACCAATAAAAATACGAAAGGATGCATGGTGGTAGGCATAGATCCTGAAAAAGAGAATCTGGTTACATCTCTGAAAGATAAAATCATTAAAGGATCATATCTGGCTGATGGAGACAAAGGAGTTTTGCTTTCTGAAGGATTAGCCGATCGTATAAAGGCAGAAATTAATGACACCGTTTATCTCATAGGGCAAGGATATCATGGAGCCACTGCAGCAGGAATGTTTGAAGTGAAAGGCTTATTGAGATTTGGTTCACCTGAATTAAACAATCAAATCATATATCTTAGTTTGCCGGCTGCTGCCGAACTATTCAGTGCCGAAGGATTATCAACTTCACTAGTAGTGTCATTAAAAAATCCTAAAGCATTGAAGGAATCTGTTGATGCGATTCAGCAAAAAATAAGTAGTGAATACGAAGTCATGAGTTGGGAAACTATGATTCCTGATGTTAAGCAACACATTGAGTCTGATACCAGAAGTATGAAATACATTCAGGGGATACTTTATTTGCTGGTTAGCTTTGGAATTTTTGGTACTCTTCTTATGATGATGGTAGAACGAAAATATGAATTGGGAATGCTTGTCGCTATTGGAATGAATAAAACCAAGCTATCCCTAATCATTATTATAGAATCAGTTCTGACAGTTATGGGAGGATGTCTTTTAGGTTTGTTGGCAAGTATTCCTATCATTTATTATTTCAATAAAAAACCTTTGGTAATGGGTGGAGAAATAGCAGTTATTTATGAAAGATTTGGTTTTGAAGCTGTCTTTCCAACATCAACAAACGCGGCAATTTTTTATAATCAAGGGTTTACAGTTCTGATTATAGGTTTATTATTGTCGCTTTATCCGGTATATAAAATAATAATACTCGATCCTACCACATCGATGAAAAGATAAATTAAATAGTATGCTTGTAGTAATGGCATGGCGGAATATTTGGAGGCATAAAGCCAGAAGCTTGGTTATTATGATGTCGATAACTTTAGGTTTATTGGCAGGTATAGCTGTGTTGGCTTTGTATGAAGGCATGCTGGTTAGCAGGATTCGAACAGTCATTGATGAAGAAACAGGACATATTCAACTTCATCACCCAAATTTTTCTGATGAAAATGAATCAAAATTTATTATTGGAGATACAACAGAAATATTTAAGATACTTCGAAATATTCCGGAAATCATTCAAATAAATAAAAGAACTTTAGTGAATGGTATGATGTCAACTCCGACTGGTACTGCAGGAGTCCAGGTGTTTGGAATTGATACCGCTACAGAATTCAGCTATTCTTCATTGAAGCAAAAAATTAAAGAAGGAAACGATTTAACCTCTTATAAAAGAAATCAGGTCATCATTGGTAAAAAGCTTGCGGATAAAATGAAACTTAAAATCGGATCCAAGCTGGTGCTTATGTTTAATGATACAACAAATAATCTTGTGTCATCGGCATTCAGAGTTTCATCAATCTATCAAAGCACGAATGCGCCAGTGGATGAAAGATTGATTTATGTTTCAGGATCTGAACTGAGTGAATTGTTAGGATTGCCCGGACAAATCCATGAAATTGGATTAAAACTCAATGATGACAAAGCAGTTGATCTGGTTGCAAGTAAACTTAAGAGCCTTTTGCCAAATCTGAAAGTTGAAACCTGGAAGGAAATTTCTCCGGAAACAGAATTTATGGTAAAAACTGTTGATTCCTATTCTTACATCATTTTGATTATTATCATGATTGCACTTGCTTTTGGAATACTCAACACCATGTTGATGGCTATAATGGAGCGTACAAGAGAAATCGGTATGATTGCTGCACTTGGTGCCAGCAGAATAAGAATATTTTTTTTGGTTTTGTTGGAAACAGTATTTCTTACGCTTGGTGGTGCGCCCCTTGGTTTACTAATAGGATGGCTTTTGTCAGTATATTTCAATAAAAACGGTTTAAATCTTTCAGGTATGGGTGAAGATGTCTTGAGTAGCTTTGGTTTCAAGGTCATAATTTATCCCTCATTTCCAGCTGAAAAATTACTTCCGGTCTTGATTATTGTTGTTGTTACAGCCTTGCTCTCGAGTATTATACCAGCCTTGAAAGCAATAAATATGAAACCGATTGATGCTCTTAAAAACTGATTCATAAATTGATAAAATGAATGACATAGTTATAGATACTCATAACATCAGTAGAGTTTATAACCCTACTACGATTCCTGTGTATGCAATTAAAAACCTCCACTTACACATTAGGCGTGGTGAGTTTACGGCTTTGGTTGGGCCATCAGGATCAGGAAAGACTACGTTGCTCAATCTCATTGGAGGACTTGATAAACCTGATGAAGGACAGATTGTAATCAATGGAACAGATATTACCAAACTCAGTCCTGGAAAACTTATAGATTTCAGATTGCACAATATCGGATTTGTATTTCAATCGTTTAATCTGATACCTGTGCTAACGGCAAGAGAAAATGCTGAATTTATTATGTTGTTGCAAGGCATAAGTAAAAATGAAAGAGACGAAAGAATAAAACAATTATTCAGACAGGTAGATCTTGAGGAGCAGATAGAACGAAGGCCAAGCGAACTTTCCGGAGGTCAACAACAAAGAGTAGCTGTGGCACGAGCTCTGGCTAGCAAGCCACAGTTTATTCTTGCAGATGAACCAACTGCAAACCTCGATTCTAAATCAGCATCCAATTTACTTGACATCATGAACAAACTTAATAAGGAAGAAAATATAACATTTTTATTCTCAACCCATGACCAAAGAGTTATTGACAGAGCAAGGAGAGTGATAACCTTGGTTGATGGGCAGATAGCTTCAGACACTGAACCAATAATGACATCTTACGCTCATTAGACATAGTTTGAATGAAGACAATTATTTTCATTATCGCATTTCTTCTAAATTCAGTTTTGATATGGTCACAGGAATTGTTAGTAGAAGATTCCTTAATTACTGAAGTAAAACCTGCCAGCATTAAATTTTCATTTAATGGATATGTGAAAGATATGCAATCACTTAGTTTTCCAAAGGATTTTAAAAGTTTGCTTGCTACCAATCTGATTCACAATCGAATCAACTTTAAATGGTTTCCTTTTATGAATTTGACGTTCGCGACTGAGTTGAGAAATAGATTGATTTGGGGTGATGATGTAAGAATCATTCCTGATTATAATCAACTTCTCAGGAACTCCAATGAATTGGTGAATATTTCTAATATTTGGTTTTCCAATTCATCTATGGTGATGCATACAAATATTGATCGCTTGTATATAGATTATAAATTGAGCAGACTAAGCATTAGAGCCGGAAGACATAGGATTAATTGGGGAATATCGACCATCTGGAATCCTAATGATCTCTTCAACACGTATAACTTTCTTGATTTTGATTATGAAGAAAGGCCGGGAACTGATGCTATCAAATTCTCCGGGGACATTAGTGGTTTTTCCAATGTGGAAATTGCGTATTCACCGGGAAATAAAGTGAATGAAAAAGTACTCGCCGGAAAATATTTTGTCAATTCTGGTGGATATGACATTCAGTTGCTATTCGGAATATATGGTAATAGATTTACTGCCGGGGGAGGATGGGCAGGAAGTATCGGAGATGCAGGTTTTAAGGGAGAAACACAATTTTTTACCAAAACTTCATCGGAAAAATTTCATATAAATATGACTATCGAAAGTGATTATGTTTTTGAGAGTGGTTGGTATTTCAGTGGTTCATTTCTTTTTAACAATATTGGTTTGGATACTAAAATATTAAATCCGTCACAATTGAATTTCAACTTTTCACCTGCCAACTTGATGCCGACCAAATGGAATTTTACAATTGCTTCAGGAAAGGAAATCACCCCACTTTTTTCAGCAAATCTTTCTGTGCTCTATTCTCCCGGAACAAATCTTTTACTTTTTTTGCCCGGATTGAAGTATAGCCTTGGGGAAAATCTGAATGTTGATCTGGTATGGCAGAGTTTTTATGCAAGTCTGAATCAGTTTGAAGCTTTGAATCACAGAGGGTATTTAAGGTTGAAGTATAATTTTTAGAATCCTGTTTCATAAGCATACTAAAGTAGTAAGAAATAAAAGAGGTTCAAATACTTCCTCTTTCTATTCAATGGTAATTCTCACAATTTCCTTCGGGCAGTTCAGTCTAAAAGGAAATGTGTCGCCCAAACCTTTGCTAAAGATCAGTGTTGTGTTGTCAATTTGTTTTCTGTCAGAACAATGTTTGTATACTATAGATCCCGGAAAATCTGAATTATTTTTTGTTTTGAAAAATATGAATTGTCCACCATGTAAATGCCCTGCAAAAATAGCTTGAATATTTGTTAGTTCCCTGGATTTGATCCCTTCAGGGTTATGCATGAGTAGAATATTTATTTCACTTTTTTGAGTGGGTAAATTATGTTTGTTTCCCCAGGAAGTGATGTTATATTGATTTCCTTTTCTAGATTGGTATTTATAAACTGAATAATCAACAGAGTAGCAATTTGGAATGCCTAAGAGAAGGTTTGAAATCTTGGTTCCATAAATTTCATCATGGTTCCCTTTGATAAATAGTATTGTATGTAATTGTGAAATTTTGCATAAAAAATTTCTGAAATTATATGCACCTGCAGGTATGTCATAGTAATCTCCCGTTAAAACAATTAAGTCAGGCTTATTTGAAATAATACTAAGTTCAATTTTATTCAATATTCTGGTTGAATACCACAAATGAATGTCGCTGATATGTAGGGTAGAAAGGTCTTCATTTTTGTCAAAGAAGTTTAATTTCTCATGCCGTTCAACTATTTCCATACATGTGCTAAATAGACAATAAGATAACTAAATATGCAAACCATGCTGTTGGTTGTAAATGGATTAAGAATGTCTTGTCGTTTAAGTTTATCTTTAATTAAGTAATTGGCGGCAGCCCAAAATAAGACCGAATACGCTATATCCCATAAGTCAAATCGTCCGTTTGTAAGATGAAGTAGTTGTAGCAGTTCCAGGCCAAAGGCAAATATTAAAGGAACAAAAAGCAAATTCATTTCACGACGTCCAACATTGACATATAAAGACTTTGATGTCAATGTAATACAAAAAACCCATAAGCCCTCAGGTAAAGAGTTTATAATTTGTTTGTGTAGAGGAAAAAGGCCTGATATTGTGTTTCGTATCTCAGCAAACTTTTCCAATGAAATTATAGAAATAAGAATTTCATTAATAACTGTTTTTTCTGTTCGATAGAACAAATAAATATATAAGCAGATCAATAAGCATAAAATTATATAGACATATATTTTTTTCACGCCTTACAATAAATTAAGAGTTTAAAATACGAAAATTTTCCAAATGGAATTTCTTTCAGTAAGGTAAATTTCTTGATTGTCTTCAAACTTTCTATATGAAAGACTGATTTGAAATGTAATCGTTTTGAAATAGTTTGAATAGAATTGTCAAAGCACCTTAACCAGTTCTCTGGTGTAAAATGATTGAGAATATAAATTCTTCCATTGGGTTTTAGAACTCTGTAGCTTTCTTCAAGCATTTTTTCAGGATTATCAATCACTGAAATTACATGAGACATTACAATGTAATCAAAAGTTTGATCTGGAAAAGAAAGAGATTCTGCATTCATTCGCTCAAGAGTGATGTTGTTCTTCTTATATTTATTGGCAATTTCAAGCATCTTCGACGAAGTGTCTATTCCAATGACCTTATGAGTTTTGTATAATTGAAAATGGGTTCCATTTCCAACGCCAATTTCAAGTAATTGTCCAAATGGAAGATTATTAATTAATTCAAATAATTTCCGTTTTTGTGGTTTATAAAAAATGTCAACGAGAGGGTAGAGCGTTGAAAAATTATTGTAGAAAATATCTGTCTTTTTACTCACTTTCTTTTGGCTTAAAGGGTTTTCCCAAAATTAGCACTCTGTTTAAAGTCTTATTAATGGGTACTATTCGTATGTAGAATGATCATTTATCTGCAAATGTACATTAAATTTCTTTTTTAAGTTTAGTGACTGGATTAAGTTTATTGGCTTGTTTTTCGGATTACTTTATAGGGCATAATCAAGTATGTGAATTCAGCTTTTAAATATTTATCTTCCGGGAATTCTTTTAGAGCTGTAGCTGTCATATCATTATTTTTTAACGGGCTTAATCTTGTTTTAATATTATTGATTTAATACCAAATACTAATTGTTTATGCCAAATACTCGATAGGCTTTTTTGCATATTTCGAATGGCTCACCTTTGTTTAAAATTATTAAATATGACTAATCAAATTTTCACAAGTAAGTTAAAAGTAATCTTCTTTTTATTGACTTTATTGGCCTCTAAAATAGGGGTATCCCAAACATGCACAGGGCCTTTTGTGTTTTCCACACAATCAGAAGTGGATGCATTCATTATAGATAATCCTACATGTACCCAAATCATTGGAGATGTCTTTATTGTTGGTAATGCTATTCATAGTGTAGAAGCATTTCACAATATTGAATCCATTCAGGGAGTGTTATATATAGAAGGAACTATTTTAAATAATGTTTGGGGTTTTAGAAATGTAAGAAGCGTTTATTCACTACAGTTAATAAATGTACCGGTATTTAATCTTCACGGTTTTATTAATTTGCAAAATGTTGATTTTGATTTTATTCTTGCAGGAACTGGTAATTTAACCAATTTGGCTGGATTGTATGACTTGCATACAATTGGAGGATCCTTTATTGTTAGTGGAACATCAATTAGTAATTTTAGTGGGAGCAGATTGATTTCAGTGGGTTATTTTAATGTAATTGGTAATAATAACATTTATAACTTTAATGGTATGGAATATCTTACTACTATTTATTCAGGAATGAGTGTGATTAATAACCAAAACCTACAAAACTTCAATGGCTTAAGTGATTTATCGACTATTAATGGTTATTTGTATATTCGTGGGAATAATAATCTCATATCTACCAATGGTATGAATTCACTGTTGAGTGTTAAAGATATTACAATGATTGAGAATCCATCCCTGGTTCATGTGGACGGATTTCCAAATTTGAATGAAGCCAATTCTCTTTCTCTTACATTTAATCCAAACCTTAGTACGGTTTCAGGATTTAATAACCTAAATAGACTTGAATATTTAATAATTTCTGAAAATGGAAGCTTGAATAATATTTCAGCTTTTAATAGAAATTTTCTTGTAGGGTTTGGAATTATTACTTATAATCTTAGCCTGAGTACTTGTCACGTAGTTTCAATATGTAATCTGATAGATAGAGCCCCGCACTTAATAACGATAGTGGGAAATGCCACCGGCTGTTGGAGCAAGTCAGAAGTTGATGCGCAATGTATGGGGTCGATGAAGTCTGATGATAATGTACAAAAGGGAGAGGATAATGATTTGAATGCACGAAGCAATTTTAAAAATTCTGATGTTTACCCAATAAATAAGCTTTTATCACCAAATCCTGGCAATGGTATATTTCAGGTAAAGCTTAGTAATGATGTCTTATCTAATCTCGTAGTTATTAATATTCAAGGCCAGGCTGTATATTCTGCAAATCAACAACAAGGGATTGTAAATGTAGATATTTCAACAATGCCTTCCGGTATTTATATGTTACATATCCAAAACGAAGAAGGCAATTTTATTATCAAAATGATCATGAACTAAAATGCTCTTAGGGTCTTTAGGAAATTGAAAAATACTTTATTAAATTCTGTTTTCTCTTCAATATTTAATTGTCAGAACCGGATAAATTCTTCAAATTTTGTTGGTTTATCCGGTTTTGTCATTTTATTCAATGCTTAATAACTCTTCTTATGAATGGTCCTTACTATTTTTCAATAAATACCGGCGACAGTTGAGATTTATAGCTTGTATCTGTTAACTGCCTTTGTTCTTTTGTTTTCCAATTCATAAGCATAATATGATACTGCGTTTCTTTAATGTCAGATTTATTAAAAGTAAGCTATTTGCCATCTGAGCTCCAATCGTGGTAAGCTTCTGAAAGTTCATTATTTATAAGTTTCCACTGCTTCTTTCCATCTGGCGTTATAGCATAGATGCTATGTCTACCATCTTGTAATGAAATATAACTAATAAAATTTTCAGTTGGATGCCATTTCGTTGCACCGGCTCTGTAGCCATATTCTTTTGCAGATGGATTGTCTTCCGGGTAATGTGTCAATTGTGTCATATCAGTTCCATCATCATTCATTATGAATAATTCTTCATGGCTCTTTCTGTCTTTTTTATTCTTTTGATAATAGAAGGCAATTTTTTTACCATCCGGAGAAAAGCATGGATCTCCGTATTTAGCATCGGGTTCATTGGTCAGTTGCTTGTGTTCTCCAGTCCTGGTATTTATTATAAAAAGTTGGTATCGTAGTTCTTTTCCAATTCTTCCTGCAGCAACGAGTTCTTCGCCATTTTTTCTACCACTCATCCAACTATCTTCCAGCATTAAGTCACTTATTTTTTTCGTGTTCGCCCCATTCACATCTGTTTCATAAAGAAAAAAACAACGCTTACAAGTGTCTCTGTCGCTTATTAAAAATAAACGATTTTTATATGCATAATATGTCCAAGCAACATCGGGATTGTTGGTAATATTCTTTTTATTTGAACCGTCCATGTTCATTGTTATAACTTCATAATTATTTTTATGAATTGTATCGTGTTCATGTATATTGTAGGCAATGAAATATTGCTTGTCGTTTCCAGTCTTCTTGTTCTGTGAAGTCACGCATGAGGTTAAGAAGAAATATACTGATATAATGTAAAATAAACTTTTCATTTTTTAGGAGTACAGTTAAAAGATTGATGTAAAAGTTGTTTTGTTTTCCTATCGAATTGCTAATTTATTAAAATAGTTTTATAAAGATAGAAAAACTAATGAACTTAATTACTCTAAATGCTTTTAAAAAATAATCAGCTTTTCTATTTAGAAATAACTATCTTATGATTCGAAGATGTTTTTGCTCCGGAAATTTTTACCAAATAACTTCCGGCATAAACGGTTCTTATATCTAAATAGGAGAGAGTTGCTCCGGCATTTAAGGAAGCAGTCTGAATAAGTTTTCCTTCAAAATTAAACATTTCAATTTTCAAGTTTTCTTTATTGAGTCCATTTATTTGCACTGCAATAAATTCTTCAGAAGGATTTGGAAAAATGTTAATTTCAAAATTGTTTAAATCGAGATTAGAAACCCCGGTTGTTCCTGCTGTATAAACAGTTACAGCTTCATTAATACCAGTTACTTTTGATGCTGTTCTGGTACCATAAAATGTTGGTCCAATAATATAAGGATAAGCAGAAGAGTGATCTGCATTTACAGTTGTAAAGTAAGCATACGTTCCATTAGGATATTCAGGAGTCACACAAAAACGGCCATTGCTTAGATCAAGGCGTTCAGGATCTGTGCTTGCTATATATTCATAGTCCTCTCTAAAATATCCGTTAAAAAATGTTTGTGTACCGATTGTTTGTCCAACATTAGGTCCATTCGTTCTTGTTGTATGATTTTTCAAACTATAGCTAGAAAGTATTCTAACAATACCACCTGTTCCGTCAAGATTTTTATATGCATAAGCGCCATAAATTGGAAAACCATCATAGGCATATCCAAGAAGAGGTGAATGTTTGGAAGTGTCAATTGTGTAAAGTGCATCAGAATTATAGGTGCTGCAAATGTCTGACCAGCTAATAGAAGTTTTTCCGTCATGCTTAAAAGCACTTGGATTTTGATGATGGTGATAGTTTGTTCCTGCAGGATGTCCTTTGGCGCAATCGAAGCCTTTTCTTTCTGCCGGGATTGCATCTCTATTCCATGGAGACACATAGCTCATGCCTCCGGGGCATTGAGGATTACCCGGACCACCACAAATTCCATTAACAGCTGTAGATAAATATTTTACCCCATCCTGATAATCAAATATTGAAACACCATTTATAAAAACACCGTTATTGCCAGGAGAAGTTGATACAAGTGTACCGGTATTTTTTGCAGGAACTAAAGGAAATCTATAGATTGCATTTTGATCTCCGGCCAAATTTCTATTTCCATCACCTGTAAAAACACCTGTTGGATATATAGGAATACCTCTGGTTTTTACATATACCCAGGAACTTGAATAACTTACTTCCTGACAATTTGCTAAAACAGTCATAGGAATTGGAGTAGATCCAGAAGCAGCTGTATAATAACTGCCAAAAATCGTATTGTTTTGCAACCAGGACGTGATTGCAGGACTTAATTGTGCGTTACATATGCTAGTTGCGAGTATTAGCGCTACGAATGAGAAATTTTTTACCATTTTATTTGTTTTGTATAATGTTAGTCGACATTCATTTTTCAATCCCTCGCAGTGCCTGATAATATTTTTTTAAGGCAAATGGACTTAGTATCAAATTTGAGTTATTGTTCAATTTCTCTAGTTTTTAACTACTTTTCTATATTGATTTATCCCAATTATTATCATATATACTCCATTGGATAAATAGCTAAAATCTTGTTTTTCAAGAGAATTCCCTTGATATATTACTTGTCCAAATGAATTTAACATCTGTATATTGCCATTCTTATTTTTCCCAATACTTAAATAGCTTGAAAATGGGTTTGGATAAATATCCGCTGTGTCATCAATTTCGAAATGTTTGGTTGATAAGGTCAAACAATCTGAACCTGTTCCGGTAAGCAATGAAATCGAATCACATAAAAAATTGTAATTAGCAATATCAGTGGAGTTCATTGATCCTATCAATAAATTATTATTTTCTTCAGGGTCTATTGTCTGATTATAAAACTCTTCTTTGCCATTATCAAACCTTAATAAATGATAATCTTGATTTCTAATCGTTTTTCCATCAGACGGATCTGCTGTAGAAGAAAATTGTTCTGAAAATATCCAGCTTCTGATTGTGCCAGCTTGATTTTTTAGAATTGGCAAAAAACTTCTGCTATCAATTATAGTATTATTAGGTATTGAGTTACTCCAATTTGAAAAACCGGAAAGTTCTGCTATCGTAGCAAATAAATCTTGTGTGTTTACCAACTCTGAAGAAACACGATTCGGATTGACGACTGCCGGCCCAGCAGCCATAAATGGCACACGAACACCATAGTCATATATTGTATTTTTTGCTCTTGAAGTTCTTGTTATTTGTGCCACTTGGGGAGCGTTTCCATTGTCACCTATAAAAATTATATTGGTGCTGTCAATAAAATTATTTTCTTGTAAGTATTGAATCAATCTACCTATTTCCGTGTCCAGTGCTTCCAATGCTGCTTTAAAATATAACCTGGGATTAGCATTAATGTGTGCAGTAGTTCCACTTAATCCGGTTGTATTGCAAAGATTTGCCGGTGGTAAGTGATAGGGGGAGTGTGGTGCATTAAACGCCAACCACAAAAAAAATGGTTTATTCGTATTCATGGTATCCATCCAGGCGATTGCATCATTCACTGTTTGTGTTGTTGCGTAAGTTGTAACTGTGTCCAGGATTCCATTTTTTATTCTTGTATAATTGGTAAAACTTGGGATAGCCCCACTAAAATTTCCAGAATATAAATCATAACCCATTGTATTTGGAATAAGTCTTTTGCTGGGTTGATTATTATTCAAATGCCATTTGCCAACACAGGCCGTGTTATATTTTATTGGAGCATGAGCTTGTAATAATTTAGCAATGCTCATTTCGCTAAGACTTATTTGAGGACTGCTTGCAGACATAATAACGTCACCTACACCTGTGCGAAATGAATATCGTCCGGTAAAAATCCCTGCTCTTGTTGGTGAGCAAATGGGAGATGCCCATGCTTTTGAAAAGCGAACAGCTCGTCTTGAGAGAGCATACAAATTTGGAGTATGTGCAGTGTCGGTATTGCTACTCAAAAATCCAAAATAGTCCGGACTTACATCGTCAGCAATGATTAGAATTGTATTTTGTTGCGCATTCGTTCTTGCTATGAATAGTGCTAAAAATACTATTGTGTAAAATTGTTTCATGTGTGGATAGGTAAATTGATAATGTACAAACCCAATTTGGATTCGTATGAATTTGCAAGATAAATTTTATTTAACATTCGTCCACAATTATTTTTCAATTTTTCACAGTGCCTAATAGTATTTCTTTTGGGTATGAATGTTGAGGATTGAATAAAAATTGCTTGTCACTTAAAGTGAGTAGAAAAGCAATCATGTCCACTTTTTCATTGGACGATAGAATAATTGGAGCTTTAAGTTCATCGGAAATACGATTATTGGAAGCAATCCCTTTTGTATAATGATTCAGAACTTGTTTAAGATTCTTGAATCTGCCATCGTGCATATAAGGAAATGAAAACTCTATATTCCTAAGGGTTGGGACTTTAAATTTTAATGAGTCAAGTGGATTTTGACTTACTTTATATCTGCCCAAATCGTTAAGAGTTGTATCTAAAGGCAAACCATTATTTTTAAATTCATCGTTAGTGAATAGGGGTTCTTTGTGGCATGAAGCGCAATTTTTTTTGAATAAGTTATATCCAATATTCTCCTGCAAAGTGAATGAAGATAATTTTAGCATTACGCTATCGTATTTTGAATTGGCAGAAACCAAGGTTAGCATAAATTGTGATATAGCCTTAAGTGTATTTTCACCTGTGATAATTGAATCGCCAAATGCCTCATAAAATAAATTGGGATAAATATTGCTCGTCTGCAATTTTGAAACGACATTTTCAATTTTTTCATCCATTTCCAGCGGGTTGCTTATTGGAGCCAGAGACTGAAGGTCCAGATGATGAACTGCTCCATCCCACATAAATGAGCTTTTCCATGCCAGATTCATAAGGCTTGGAGAGTTGCGAAAACCAATTCTATCGTCAATGCCATGACTCAAATCATGATCAGTGTGTGTAAATGCTGAATACTGCGAGTGACAACTGGAACAAGAAATGGTGTTGTTACGAGATAAAATCGGATCGTAGAATAAGGCTCTGCCTAATTGTATTTTGCTCTTAGTCAAAGGGTTTTTGGAGAAGTCGTAATTCGGTTTTGGAAAATGTGGAGGAGTAACAAACAAACTATCCGACAATCGAAAGCCTGCAAGAATTATAAATAGAGCAGATAGTATTGTGAACTTACTTTTCAATTTTCAGAAATTTTGAAAGATTCAGCTACAATTTTTGAAAGATTCACAGCGTCAGTGCTTGGCGACATGATATGATTCTGTTTGCTCAGCTCAATTCTGCGTAGTAATTGAGCTATATCCAAATTTAAGTTTATTTGTTGTTGATCTTTTATAAAAAAAGACAAAAACTGAATCGCATAAAACGGCTCAAGAAAGCCTCCTAAATGAAAGGTAAATGAGTTATTTCTGGTTTTACATACAGAGCTTGTTCCCTCTAACTTAAAATTAATATAACCGCTTTGCCATGTCCAATACATTCCCTTTGTAGGATCAAGATCGCCTCCTAAAGCACCGGCAGCATTGGTGCTGCTGTTAATGCCTAAGTTATATCTGACTTCATCGTAAATTGCATTCTCATGATTTTCTACTACAATATTCCATGTATTTTTATCTGCTGCATCAATTAAATGAAAACTGTTTTTTTCTTCTAAAACGAGTTTGCCGCTTTTAAGGAATTGTATATTGGATATGTAAAACTTTAAAACTTCAATTTGTAAATTGTTCCAATCATTTCTTATGAATGATGAATCATCCAGATGTAAAATCTGATGTTCAAAAGTAGGAGTAATCGAAATTTGAATTCTTTTTGATTGAGAATACGAAGTAGAGTTAAAGGCGATTAAGAAAAATGCAAGAATGAAATTAATGATTTTCATTATTACGAAGAGGTAAAGGTGTAAATAAATTGGCAATCTTTGAAGTAAGTTCATTGTAATCCTTTAGCTGCTCAGGCTTGCATAGATTTTTAATATCAAGGAAATGATTGTAGTGGATTTGTTCAATATTTATTTGGACTTTTCCAATTTCTGCAATTAAAGAATCTACTTCATTCGTTCTTTGTTCATCATTTAGCCTTGAATACAATTGATTTTTCAGAAGCGCAATTTGTTGTTCTGATTTTTGAATATTTCCTTGATGATCTTGAATCAATTTTTCATAATCATTCGTTTGTTGTTTATCTAAATGTAGTTTTTCCACTATCACCTTTTTAGGATTTTCACGTTTAGGGTGAGGAGGTTTGTGCGATAGTAAAAACCAAATCAATACAATATTTGCAAGCAGCAAGCCTAAGGAAACAATACCCAATACTTTTACTTTATTCATTTGTATAAGGAGTTGTTAGAAGTGAGATTGAAAGTTTCAACATAGTTTTCAGTAGGGATGGGCTTTGCAAGGTAGTTGGCTATTGCAACTGAATTCAAAGCCAATAGAAGTGCAAATGATAGATTGATTGCCAGGACAGTTCTTAATGGCATAGGTTCACTATTCTCCTGCGCTATTTTCAGCTGAATTCTCGTAAACAGAAAGGGTGGGGCGTCCACTCTCTGAATTTTAGCTAATTTTTCTAAATCCATTTTGTTATCACTTTTAGACGATTATTAATTTTATATCCTTCGCTCAATATTGACTTTTTTTGAAAGATTGGTTTTGGCTCTTTGTATCAGTGACTCTGCTGCTTTGGAGCTGATATTCATAATTTCAGCTATTTCGGCCAGTGATTTTTGTTCAATCTTATTCAGAATCAGGGCGGTTTTTTGGCTGTCCGGTAATTCGTTTATCTGCTTTAATAGTTCTTCCAATGCTTCTTTATCTTCCATTTGAATGCCCGGATGATTTAATTCAGCTGGATTGTGTTTTAAGTCATTGCTGTCATCAAAAAACAGTGAGCTGATAAAGGCAAAACGCTTCTTCCGCTTTTTAGACTTCAAGTAATCCAAACTCTTATTGATAGTAATTCGATATAACCAGGTCGAAATTGCTGAATCATTTCTAAAAGAATCTAAATTCTGATATGCCGCAACGAATACGTCCTGGGTTATTTCCTGTGCATCTTCAACATTTTGCGAATAATGTAATGCCAGGTTGTAAACCAAATCACTGTGTAATTTATATATTTCTTCTAGTTTCAACTTTTGAGCGTAATGTATATTTCTTTTTAATGGTCTTTGATTAAATTTCTTTACAAAGGGAGAATTCTAGTGGAGAGAACTGCCTTAAGTTATCGACGTATTATGTTATCATTAGAATAATTAAAAGCAATGTTAGTACACCTATAATGCAGAATGTTTCGATTATTCTGCACAAGATTAGGATTCATCATCAATGAAATCCAGTAAAGAATTAAATAACTCAATTCGTTGTCTTGCGGACATTCAAGATTATAATAATGTTTACTTATTAGCAATGGTTATTTCATTTTCAATTTCAGATAGATAAATTTCATCAACTAATTCTCGATATGGGTTTGACATTTTTGATCCTCTCTTATATAATTTTAATGCCTTCTCCAAATTGCTTTTATATTCATCCTTTATGTTGAGTTGTTTATAACATAATGCTTTGTAAAAATAAATTTCACTTAAATTATTGATTTCAATTTGCTTGTCAAGTATTTCCAAAGCGTTTTCATAATTTCCCATTTCTAAATACAAAACACCTAAATGTAAATAATCAAATAGTCCAATATCGTGATCTTTTTTTGCCATTTGCTCATGGATAATAGTAATTGCCTTTTCAGTTTTTCCTAATCCTTTCCAACAAAGAGCCTTCATAATATTCAGATGATAATCGGCATCACCTGTAAATCCAATATTATAATCAATCAATGAATCCAACTTCTCAATATCTTTTATTGCTGCTTCATAATTATGCATAAAAAAGAAGTGATACCATCCCCGGGTACCTAAGTGTTCTTTGGGGTCCAGTCTTACCGCTTCGTCAATCATCACTTTCCATTCTTTCATTAATCCTCTTTTTGCATAAGGCACAGCTTTTTCGTAATGGGAATAATCAAAGCTTGGACAACTTTGTATTGATTTGTCAAAATGCTCTTGAGATTTTCTTGACCCTTGAGCAAACGTGATGGCCATCTCCGCTTCATTGCAAGCTTTATAGCATCTTGCATCTGCTTTGTATAAATTGCAGTTTGGTGGGCCATAATTTGTGCAAATGAAAGAAATCGCCACAATTAACAATTTTCTACTGATCATGGAAGTATATCTTTGATTTGGTTATCAATAATTTTAAATGTCAGGTATTTGTAGTAATCATAAACGAAGTCTTCTGATTTCGCAGGAATCCATTTGTCTAATGACTTTGTCTTGGATAGTAGTGAGTCGATTATTTTCTCGTTGAATTTTTTATCTTTATATTCAAAATCGAGTTGTTCAACACGATATCTTCCGGTTTTGCCTTCGCAGTTAACCATAAAGCGAATCGTTATATATCCGGATTCACCTTCTATTTTTGCGAATTCTAATTGCATAAGCGGCTTGATCATTGCAGGTTTTTCTCCTTCATACAAATCAGGATTATTAAAATTATGATGGACTCTTGCTGATTCTTCATTACAGGGTCTAAAGGCAGGGTCATCTAATGTATTATCAAAAGGGATATCGCCAACATGTCTTAAATATTCGTGTTTATGGTCTTTTTTCAATGTGTTATTACAAGCACAAATACTTAAAGTAAAAAATAAAACTATGTATTTCATTTTATTGTTGATACTGAAATAGCTTACCGGTTGGTGCATTACATGATTCTTGATGCAAAGTTAATTAAAAGATCAACTTGTCTCGCTTCCCTGATGAACTTCATTTTCTCGCTTCATAAGCTCCTGCTACAGACAAGTTTCGGTTCTTGCAGAAGTAGGATCATATAAAGGCCAGAAATTCTATTATAAAGCAAAAGCTGACAGAAGTACATCTCTTGATATACTTTTATCAGCTTCTATTGTAGCAGTAATCTGTTAGCAGAATGATCCTAAATAATTATTGAGGTGATTTATTTATTGCAAATTTCTACACTTAATTCAGACGCGTTCTGTTTTCGAAACATGGTTTTTTTTAACTATAAGTGTTCAGTCTGCAGACATACTTTATTATTAGCTTCGAGCAATGAATTTGAAAGATTACAGAATCATCAGGAAATGATTAGCCTGTTAGTATTTTGTTTTTCGACTTTGCGAAAAAAGGACTTGTAAAAGTAGGTGCTGGTGGTGCCTGAATTTCGGATAATGCTTCTGCCGTTTTTGCTTTGTTGCGCAACAGTTCTAATCGAAGACTTTCCATTCCCTGGCGCATTGCCCATTCATGGTTGGCAGAAAAAATCGGACGCAACAACCAGCTCATCTTTTTCAATAATGGTTTTTCTGCACTGATGCGCCAGTCATAAATAACATCGCATTTTCCGTTTTCGGCCGGACGAAATGTCCACACACCAATGCCATTAAAATCTCCTGTAACAGTAAGTGTAAAACCCTTGGGAAAATCTGTTTCGATCACTTTAAATTGCCAGCGAAGCTTATAAGGTAGCCAACCCTTGGTATAAAGATCGACCAATTTACCTACCCCGCCAGCTTGCCCTTTTTCTAATACTTTTACATCAAGATACACACTGGGCCACCATCGGGGTAGGTCTTCTACTTTTTCAAGGGTACGATAAACTTCTTCGCAAGTGGCATCCATTTGCCAGTGAGTAATAAAATGGTAATTAGACATTGGTCAATTGTTTTAAAGGTAATTATTTCGTCCCACGAATAAAATCAATTCCATTATTTAAAGGAATGAATATTTATCGAAAACTTGTAATAGTATTTTTTTATTCTTGCTTTTACATTGCTCCAATCTGACGCAGCAGAGAAACTGCATCCTGATAATTCGTTATTTTTGATATCTTTCCATCTTTCCATTCCCAAAATTCGCTGACCTTTAGTTCTACTTTTTTACCTGACGCAGGAATTGCACCGTTGGGTGTTTGTAAAGGACCTGTATGAGTACCGATGGCAGTAAATTCTACAGCCACCTTTTCTCCGATGCCCAATATATTATTGTGTGTAATCACCATATCGGGAAATGCCTGTTTAAATCCTGCCATAAAATTAAGGAACTCTTCTTGCCCATTGAAGCTTGCACCCATAGAGTGTGCTACAATCTGTACATTTGGTGTAGCATATTTTGTGCATTCATCAAACTGATTTTTGGAAAAGAGATCATGCACTTTAGAAGTCATCTCAGCATTTGTTCTGCCCAGTTCGATTGCCGGATCTGGTTTTGGTTCTTGCTTGCAACTGCTAAGAATTGATGTTAACAAGAAAGTCATAAATAAAAGATTGTTTTTCATTTTAAAAAATATTTTATTGAGTTAAAAAATAAATTTGAAAATTAAGAGTCTCTTCCTTAATATGCTTATATATCAGATGCAACTAAAGGAAGAGACAATCAAATAAAGTTTTGTGTTATTGCATTTGTTGAAAACTATCCATTCCGCGGAAGTAAACGATCTTGCCGTTTACCACTTTGAATTGATGAGTATAGTTAGTACTATAATTTTTACCGGATGGAACATGAGTATAAGCTACATCAATAGTTACGAAAACATCATCTCCATCAGCAACAAATCGGGTGGGTTGGAACTTGCTGTATTTAAACATTATACTTAGTTCTTTGAAGAAACTTCCAACTTCTGCTTTGCCTTTAAATTTCCGAGCTTTAGTATCAAACAAACGATCATGAACATCGAATAGAACGTCTTCACTACAAACGGAAAGTATTGCAGGTACATCGCCCTTTCCGAATTTTTCATACACATCCATTACTACAGCATTTGAAGGATTAGCTAGAGATCCATAGCCAATTGCAGTGATCATTCCATTATGATTAATGGAACTGTGCGATGTGCATTTCCCTTCTGCATTCATGGTTATAATGTCAACATCGGGAACGGATACATATTTTCCTGTTGCAGGCAATCCAGCAAAGGATCCTGTATTCGTACCTGAAGCAAGTGTTTTCAAATAGTATGTGTTATCACCGGCTGGTACAATAGATTCTATTGTAAATTTAATATCAGGGAATGCACTTAGAAAGTTCTTGTAATATTCTATTGCATTCCAAACGCCGACTATAGGTTCAGGATCGGCTTTTTCTGTAAAATCATTGGCACACACACTTGCAAAAGCATTGAAATCTTTACGTTCAAGCGAAGAGTAAGCTTTGCGAATGCTTGCTTCTGCAGCAGCATGAGGATTGATGCCTTTCATAAGTTGGGCATTAAAATTACTCAAATCGAATTGTACATTCAACTCGGTAATCTTGCCAGACTTGTTCATTTTTACAAAACCCAGGAACGGTAATTCTACATAATTACCGGTAGGAGGATTGCCTTTTAAAGAGCCTGTGTTAGTTCCGGTAAAAAGAGCTTTGTAAGAGATAATACCTTTACTTTCGCTTGTTTCCAATACACTGTGTTTCATATCTGGGAAACCAGCTTTGAAAGCCAAACGAATTTGGTTGTAACTCATCTTGTCCATTGCTGTTGGAGAAAATGGTAAATACACTTTTACATCTTCACTCAGAAATTCAGAAGCCTTTTCTATGGCACCTGCATCAATAGCCGTGTAAAAATCGAGAATGGTTTGCTTTGGAGAATTCATTCCTTTTGCAGAAACGAAACTGATCATGAAAACCATCATTGGTAGATAAAACATAATTTTTTTCATTGAAATAAAATTTGATTGTTAAAAAATAATTTTTGATTTTATAATTGTTTTGTTAGTAAAATTCTAGTTAAGAATAGCTATCAACTAGGTTTTAGCGAAAGCATTTGTAAGTCCATTTTGCAAATCTTCCTGATTCATGATTGGGATCAGCGATATTTTAGCATTAGATCCCATGAATAGCAATTCACCGATCTGTGGAATAAAAGAAGGGTCTTTGAGCTCAAAGAAAATGAAACCTGTGCGGTTGCCTTCTTCTATACCGAAGTAAGACGCTTCAGGCTTTGTTAAGTGCATCAGTTTCTCCATTATTTTTGAGAACGAGCCATCTCTCATTGCCTTATAGGCATCTTCTACATCGAGTTGAAATTTTAATAAGGTACGCATGATAATTTAGTTTTAATGGTTTTAGAAAACAAAAGCCTTTTTTAAACTTTAAAACCACTTACGAAGTCATCTGAATTTCGGATTTCGGGACGAGAAATTTTTTTTCGAAAAGCAATAAATACTTTTCACCGTTTAAGAAACTATTGGAAAAGGCAGGCCTTAATTTGGCAGGATTCGTATATTCGCAAAACAAAAGGGTAGAAGAAGAAGTATTGACCTGGCACCGGATTCTTTTACATACATCCGGCGAATTAGAATCAATACGAATTCCTAGAAAAACCAAGAGGTATTTATGCTGAATGTGATAGCAGACATAGAGCGAAGACTGGTCCCGATGCTAATAGCAGGAGAGGAGGAGGCTTTCACATTGTTGTACGACAATTATAGTGCTATGTTGTTTGGGGTTATATCAAGGGTTGTGGATGATTACCAGGAAGCT
This sequence comes from Saprospiraceae bacterium, assembly GCA_013140975.1. GTDB lineage: Bacteria > Bacteroidota > Bacteroidia > Chitinophagales > Saprospiraceae > Vicinibacter. Next base: position 97,575 of record JABFRV010000041.1, on the reverse strand, counting down.
CAGAATTTATTACAGGATTGTTTTATTAAAATTTGGAAAAACATAGAGTCTTTTGATGAAGAGAAAGGGCGTCTGGCCACCTGGATGATTAATATAGCCCGCCATACCGCTATTGATTTTACGCGATCTAAACATTTTTCTCAAAAACGTAAAAACCAGAACCTGGATAATCTCGTATTTCCTGTAGCGGAACGTATATCTGTTCGACATGTAGAAGACACAGTGGGCTTGCGTCAATTAGTGGAAAAGCTCCCTGGATCTTGTAGGGAAGTGATTGAATGGATGTACTTTGAAGGCTATACCCAACAGGAGATTTCTGAAAATTTCAATATCCCTCTGGGCACAGTTAAAACGCGCGCACGCATCGCTTTGATGGAGCTGAAAAATGCATTTTCTTAAACACTGCAAACGTAATATTGATTATGAAAAAGAAAAATGAAATAACAAAAGATCAGCTACGGGAGTGGCTAACCAATAAGGATGGGCGCTTACCTGATGATGCAGAATTACAACAGACAGAAGATGCCTTATTGCTTTTTGCAGAAGCACAGTCTGTAGCGCCTCCGTCGGAATTACGTGATGAAATATTGAATAAACTAAAGTCTCTAAACAATCAGAAAAAAAATAGCATTCGATTACACTTGAACCAATTACCGATGCTTGATGCCAATTCCAGCTGGTACGATTGGCAGGAGGCCGTTGCCGAGATAGAGCCTCCTGAATATGAAGACATTCATCTCCACACCCTGGAAGAAACAGAAGAACGTACACTTTTTGTGGTTTGGGTAAAAGAATATATTCCGGAAGAAGTGCATCATGATTTAATAGAAAGTTTTTTACTTCTGGAAGGCTCCTGTGAATGTCATATTACTGACGAGGCGGGCAAACTCCGCGTAGTGCGCTTAGGACAAGGGGATTTTATTGAAATGCAATTCGGAGAAACGCATGATATCTTTATTACTTCTGCTCAACCAGCGAAGGCAATTTTGCAATGGAAAAAATTGGCAGCATAAATTTTTATGACTTTCTAAGATATAACTCTTATTAAGAACTATATCTCATTTAATTTGTAAATAAACATGTCTGATAAATCATCCTTGTGATTTATTTATAGCAAATAACCACACCAAATCCCGGTGCGTTTAGTTTTTTCAGTTCCGTTTTTTCAAACCCAACTTTTTTGGTGAAAGCGTTTATTTCATTATGCGAATAGGTCTTGCCTCCTGCCTGATGTAAAAGGTTTAAGGCCATGAATGAAGTTGTAGCTTTTGACATTTGCGAACTGCCGCCAATTCCTTTTATCTGGTCGAGAATTACATACATACCGCCTTTATTGAGTGCGTTGAAAGCTTTCTTCGCTAAAATCTCATTCTCAGGTGGATTCAGACCATGAATAATATTAAATGCGAGAATAACATCAACACCCTGTGGCAATTCATCTTTCATGAAGTCTGATGGGAGAAAGGAAACGTTTTTTGATGCCATATATTTTTCAATACACTCATCAGCATATTTTTTTACAGGAGGTAAATCAACAATCGTTGCCTGAAGATTTGAAAACCTTTTGCATAATTCAATACTGTACAGACCATGAGAGCCACCAAGGTCTAATAGTTTATGCTGTGTTTTAGTTATCGGAATTTTACCGGCAACTTCTTTATAATTGGTTTGTGAAATATCAATCATTGCTCGTGAAAATAACTCCCATTCGTAATCGCTCATTTCTTCGAGCATATTGGAATGTGGCCTTTTACCCAATCGGATAGTATCATCTAATTGAAGATAGCCTTTATACAAATAGTCACAAAAGAGAATGAAGTAACGAAAGTTATTTGGTGACTGAGTTGATAAATTTTTAAATCCTCTTTTTGTAAAAGCATATTGCGTTCCACTTTTCTGAACATATCCAAGTGCATCGAGGCAATCAAGAATCAACTCAGCGCCAATTTCGCTTACGCTAGCATCATTAGCAATGCTCTTGACCTCTTTGAAATTCATAGTAAGTTGATCAGCAATTTTTAATTTCACTGCACTCCCTAATGCAAAGCCAAGTCCCACTGATGATGATGCGTCAGCAAATGGATGAGGAATAATATCGTTTGATAAAAGAATTTTTTCTATAAATGAGAATTTATATATCATATAATTACACGTTTAATTTGTTGATACAAAAGTGGAAGGAGTTAAATAAATAAAATTGTATAATTCGGACATAATACATTAAACAGAATGATGTCATTGATATTTAGAATTTTCCAGACTTTATTTTTAGGAGTAAGATCAGAGTATAGTATCAATTTATGAATACAAAGTAACCGGAGATTTGTCAAACGAAATGAGCTTACATTTTACACAATGTATAGAACACTCTGGCCTGTGAAAATAAATTTATTCTAAACAAATTTACTTTGATGAAGTAAATTTTTCAACTTCATTCGTAACCGGAGCTAAAGTCTGAAGATATGCAAATATTGCTTCTAAGTCTGTTTCCTTCATGCCTGTATACATTGTCCAAGGCATAGTCGTCTGAAACTCGCCTGATGATACTTTCTTATTTACATAGGAACTGTCAGAATACATTTTAAAGCGTCTAATAAAAAGCTCACTTGTCCAAGTACCAAGTCCTGTTGTTTTGTCAGGAGTAAGATTAGATGACCTTACAACTGAACCGTCAGGAAATTTAAATTCAAAACCTCCGGCATACAGCGGGCCTACAAATTTCCCTTTGTCTTGTTTGGTATGGCAATCTATGCACGATGCTGCTGTGATCATATATTTACCATAATTGATTTTGTCTGATTGTGAAGGAATCTTGCTTAGGCTTGGTTCTTTTGGTATGGTGTTGATGATAAAATTCATCGGGAAATCGGAACTCGACATTTCAGTTTTGTTCTCAATAGGTTTAAGGCTTCTGATATATGCTATTACAGACTCAATATCGTTCTTATCGAGTTGGCCATAATTGTGATGTGGCATTATAGGAAATAAAGCTCTTCCGTCTTTTGATACTCCTGTTGTTATGGCTCTGAAAATTTCTCCGTCAGTCCAATTTTGAAAATTAAATGGAGTTATGTTTGGAGCTATATATTTTCCAGGGAAGCCAAGATTTTGATCAAATATTTCACCTCCTTTACCTTCAGTTCCTGAGACCATTGGTCCTGAAAAAGTACTCCAATCACGGGTTGAGTGGCAGTCCATACATAACATAACATGATTGGCGAGATACTTGCCATGTTCTAGTTTTTCAGTGGTCTTTTCAATAACCAGTTCTGGTGCCGCAGCTAAATTTGGTAAAGCAAACTTTAGATAAGAAAGAAAGCCTCCAATCAAAATAATAATGAAGCCAACAAAATATACAATAATTTTAATTATTCTTTTCATTTGATTTTTGTTTGACATTGTCTTTATACATAAAGTAGGACCACAGCAATCCTAACACTTGAATTCCAACATATGCGAAAAGATTTGAAAGATCTTCATGTTTATAAGTGCCTTGTATAACATGTTTATACATCAGAAAAAATGGGATACAAATCAGAAGTCCTCCAAATCGTAACCAGCCCGGGAATATTTTACAGAAGCTAATCAGAAATACTGCAGGAACTAAGGGCAGGATTATTGTAGCCATCTTTTCTTCGTTTACTGCATTGATAGCGCTCGATGCAAAGGATACGCCATAAGCGATTCCAAATGATGTGTATCCTGCTGCTGCAATGTTTTGTCCTCTAAATCCAATATACCTGCTGGCCAATACACTCGCAAAAATCGCCATTGAGTCCCCAAGCATCCATGAGGTCATTTGGCCATAACTCTGTGGTTCAAAAAATGATCCTAACATTCCAAATAAAAAATTCAGACTGTAACCGACAATCAATAACTTAATTAATAAATCTGTCTCTTTTCTATTCATAAAAAAGTTATATTGTAATTGTAAAGATTGTTTTTATTCACAATAATATCAATTGCGTGAACAGTAAAATCTAAAAAAAATCAACAAAAATTTTTAACCCAACTAAATTTCTTGGTTTAATTCTACTGTCACATTAAAATGTGTTGTAAAAATAGATTTGAAGAATGTACAGGAATTGTACAATTCGGACATTTTTGAATTTATACAAAAATATGTCCGGGCAGATCAGTATTCGCTTCTTGATACTGTTTGGGTGTTAGATCTGTATAGGCTTTAAATTCACGAATAAAATGTGATTGGTCATAATAACCTGCTTTTAATCCTATTGCAGTAAGGGATTGCTTAGAATAGTGAAGAAGATTTAGACAGTTAAGATATCTTCCATAGAGAATAAATTCTTCAGTATTCATTCCCAGCCAATCCTGTGAAAACCTTCTGAGTTGTCTGTCGGATAAATATATTTCTTCACAAATCTTTTTAACGCTAAGGTTCTGAATGTCTTTATAGCTCTTTAATTTTTGAACCCTATCGATTGAATGTTGGTAATTTTTGAAAGGAATTTTATTGCGAATCCATACTAATATCATATTTACTTGTTGGGCAAATGTCTGCTGGTGAAACAATGCATTTGCCAAGCTGTCAAGATGTGTGCATAGCTCTTTCCCATCGTATACACTATTGTTAAACTCCTTTGCGGAAATATTAAAAAGCAGTCGAAGTCCAATACTGTTAAGTTGAATTCCTAAAAATTCTTGACGACCGGTTTTAGTCAGTTCAAATGGCTTGAAGTTTATTCCATTCACAAAAACGATCGGTAGTTTTTTCGAAACCTGTTGTGAAGGATTGAAGTAATTTATTTCATCTGAGAAGTTAAATATGATTTCTACTGTTCCTTTTGGCAGTATTATTTCCTTCCTTTTGTGCAAATCATTTTCTGATAGTCGCCAGATAAAATTTATGAAGGCCTTTTCGATTTCACCTGTTGGAAAGTATATGTCAGATGTTTTTTGCATTTTAATCTTTCAAGGTCTATGTAAGCCTGGTGAAAATGGATCTGGTAATTCTGCCTTATCGCCAAGCCATTCGAAGCCAAAAATAAGGAAATAATTTTTCATAAGCAGAAAAAATTAATAAAGAATAACTTTAGCTTTTGGCTGTCTGGATTCTGCGAAACGTAATGGCTGCCCATATGTCATATGATTATAGAACTTGAGGCTATGATTTTTTTCTCGTTCGTTAGAGAATCCTAAACATGAATCCAACTTAATTCCAAAATGGCTCATTTCATGAGTACAGAAAAATACTATTAAGCTTGTTCCATAAATATTATTAATATTGTACATGAAACTAAGAGTTGGAAGTGCTGTAATCTTATTATTCTTAATCGCCAATCTACTTTCACAGCAGATATATGACGCACGACAATCCATATTGGTTCAGGCTACAGTGCAGGAAAATCCACCAAGAATAATTTTAAACTGGGTTCGTGATACTGCCAATGGTGGTTACACGATTTGTAGAAAATCTAAATACGACCGAAGCTGGACAGATAGTCTGGCGCGCCTAAGTCCTTCTAGTGTTTCCTGGACAGATACTACCGTAAAAACGGGTATCGCTTATGAATACAAAATCATAAAGAGTCTACCTGCATTTCCTTATGGGAATGGTGCTCCTAATTTTGGAACTGGTTTCATTTACTCAGGAATACGTGTTCCTCCTCTTCACCATAGAGGTACTTGTCTGGTAGTCATAGACAACAGTTTTAAACAATTGTTAGCTATTGAAATCTCCAGATTAATGGAGGATATTGAAGCAGATGGATTGCTTGTCGATTCAATTTTTGTGAGTCGCAATGATTCTGTGCGCTTCGTCAGGGATCGTATTCGTAATTGGTCTATTCAACAAAGAGATTCAAATCAGTCCGTTTTCTTATTGGGTCGTATACCTGTTCCGTATTCCGGAAATATTGTTCCTGACGGTCATCATAATGATCATTGGGGAGCATGGCCCTGCGATGGCTACTATGCTGATATCAATGGAACATGGACAGATCAAACTGTCAATGCCAATCCTCCGGGTTCACGTAATGACAATCGTCCGGGAGATGGAAAATTTGATAACAGTGTAATTCCTGTTCCTGTTAAAATTCAAATCGGTCGTGTAGATTTTGCAAACATGACAAAGTTTGCAGAATCAGAAGAGCAATTATTGAGAAGGTATCTCGACAAAGATCATCAATGGAGGAAGGGTAGAGTTATAGCAAAAGAAAGAGCACTCATCGATAATAATTTTGGAGATATTGAGGGGCTTGGTTCTGTTGGATGGAAAAATTTCACTCCTATGTTTGGTATTTCACAAGTCAAAGATTTGCCTTTTCGACAAACGCTTTTATCGCAATCTTACATGTGGGCTTATGGTTGCGGTGGAGGAGGACCTGAAAGTGCATCTGATATATCCAGTACAACCAGTTTTGCAAGCGATTCATTACAAGTTATTTTTATGATGTTGTTTGGTTCTTATTTTGGTGACTGGGATTATCCTAATAATTTTCTGAGAGCAACTATTGCTTCGAGGACCTGTCTTGCAAGTACTTGGGGGAACAGGCCTTCATGGATGTTTCATCACATGGCATTAGGAGAGCAGATAGGATATGCTGCTCAACTTACAATGAACAACCGGGGCTTGTATGATCCGCCTTATTATGGAGGATTTGCACATACAGCGCTATTGGGAGATCCGACTCTTAAGATGTACAATCACTCACCCGTTGAAAATCTTCAAATAAAACAAAACGGTTTACATGTTCAATTAGATTGGAAAAAACCTGCCAACAGCATTGGATATTTTGTCTATAAAAAAACAATCTCGGATTCATTGTTCTTGCTTCTTAATCAGAATCCGATAACAACAGAAACATATGTAGATTCCTGTGCAGGTCAGGGAATGATACAATTTCAGGTGCGAAGTGTTGAATTACGAATGAGTGCCAGCGGTACATTTTATAATCTGAGTCCCGGAGTCATCGCATCGATTCAAAAAGACGATTCTAATTATAAAGCAAATGCAGATTTTCAATCTACTCTATATTATGATGAATTAATATTGAAGAACAATTCTGTCAACAGTACTTCCTTTGTTTGGAATTTTGGTGATGGATTGCAAAGCACAGAGGTTCAACCAACTCACCTTTATGTAAAAGAAGGTAACTATAATATTTGTCTTTATGCATCTGATGGATGTGTAGTAGATAATTCTTGCCAACAAGTCAATGTTGTTTCAAGTTTGCCAAAGGTCACTGCAATGATTACGGATGTTGATTGTTATGGCGCAGCTACTGGAAGTATTCAACTGCAAACTTCCGGAGGCACACCAGCTGTACAGATAAAGTGGTTGCATTCTTTGGATACCGGAAGATTTATTAAGGGGCTAACAGCAGGTTCATATTCGTGTGAGATTATATCAGAAACAGGCAACAGATCTTTGTATGGGCCTTTTATTGTGAAGCAAGCACAGAAATGGAATTTGAATGCGATCATTGTTCCGACAGATCCGGGTCAAATGAATGGTTCAATTCTTTTAATTCCTCAAGGTGGCTGTTCTCCATATGAATATAAATGGAGTACAGGGCAGACAAGTTCTTCTATTAATGGATTAGCTATTGGAGTTTATTGTGTTACAATCAGTGATTGCAATTCTTGCGTGGATACATTTTGCGCGGACATATTATTCAAGACCGGCGTGAATCATTTGACTGGCTTGAAAAAAGTAAGTCTCTATCCCAATCCGGCATTTGATGAATTAGAATTAGAACTTGAATTTGATGATCAGAATGAAGTGAAAGTAGAGCTTTATGATGCCAATAGCAAGTATATACAAGCATATTTCGTTGCTGGAAAAGAAATAAATTTAAAACTGAATTTGAGCACGATTCCTCAAGGGGCTTATTGGATTAAGATAAACAAACGCAATGGATTTATATGGTTGCCTTTTACAAAAACCGGGAATTGAATTCAGTTTATTCTGATATATAATTTTTCGCTTTTCTCTTTCGCTTAAAGTTATTATTTATTTTAAAGCAACACATCCTTATAGGGTTCTATTCTTGGGGGTAATTTTGTTTCTCCCAACATTTCTAATATATCAATTTCGATATTTCTGCAAATGCTTGAAATAGGAGTGTCGTTAACCCCATTATCAAATGGATTTTCACTCGATTCTCCTACCTGTTCCATGGACATAAAAACCCAGGAAATCAGTAAAGTACAAGGGACAACGAGCCAAATTCCATGCTCACCAATTTTACTCAACTCAACGACTAAGGAAAATGGTAAAATAAAAATAAAAAGTTTTACAAACAATCGGCTAAACATACTGAACTGGCGAAACAAAGGCGTGGTTTTAATTCGTTCGCATCCTCCCTGAAGATTGAATAATTCTCCTAAAAGTCTGGAAAGGTCGCTGTGTTCATATTCATCAATAATTTTATTTCTTTTTAATTCCGTGACTTTTGCAAACTGATATTTCAAAGCAATATTGGCAATATTTCCTTTGTCCTTTGTTTTCTCATAAATATCCATTTTTCCAATTTTTTCAAAAAATTCTCTTACCGCTGCATTGTATTCTTTTACTTCTTCTGAATTAGAAATCACCTGTTGATGGTAATCTTCATGGCCTGTAGCCCACGGAATGCGTTTGCGTAATTGGATGCGAACCAAATTTAAATACGCAATATGCCGATATAGAAATTCTTTTTGGATATTTTCATCTTTCACAAGTGAAATAAAAGAGGCTGCTAATGTTCTGCTAGTATTGGTAAAGCCGCCCCATAAACGTCTTGCTTCCCAGAGTCTGTCGTACGCTTGATTATTTTTAAAACCTACATAAAACGCTACAGCTGTACCAATAGTGGCGACAGGTAAAAATGGAATGCCAATAAATTTAAAATCGAAAAATTCGTATAGTATTACAACAGTGCTGCTTAAGGCGAAGGTGATATAGATATTCTTTTTTGCCCAGAACCACAGACCCTGTATCTCTAATTTTTTTCCTATGTACATTTTTTAGTTTATTTCAATTATGTAAAATGTCATCCTTTAAATCCGCATTTAACATGAGACCCGTCACAATATGGTTTATTGTTAGATTGGCCGCATCTGCAAAAAGCTGTTACTTTATTTTTCTGCGTCTGATTTCCTTCTTTGTCTTTTACTGTTATGTTTCCATATACCAACAATGGTCCGTTTTCCACTATTTCTACAACTTGCTCGGTCGTTATTTCTTCTTTTTTTACATCTTCTTCATGATTCATGTAAAAACTTAAAGCACCGGATGGGCATTTACAAACATGTTCTATTATTTTTTCTGTTGATGCACCTTCCGGTTTTATCCAGGGCCTTTCTCTTGGATTGAAAACTGAGCGTAATCCCTCGCTTTCATTCCAGCACTTTTTTGAATGTATGCATTTCTCTGATTGCCACACTATGGTGACTTCACCATTGGTATATTTTTTTACAATTTTAGTTTTATCCATATTTATATCTTTTTGAATAATTATTTAACATCCATGTTTTTACTTTTTTGAAATCGTTCGTTCTTCTGGCTTGGCTAAGGTGGCGATTTTTAGCACAAAAGTTCAATCGAATAACTCACTTGAACCTACCATACAACTGTCATAAGAAGCACTGCACCCGCCATTGAGCCAAACGCCTGTTATCGTCTGTTATTCTTTGTCTTCTAATATTTTTAATAGTTTTTGATTCAAGTATAGTTTCTCTTTTCCCACTTTTTCTGATTTCAAAAAGCCGATTTCTTCTAACGCAATTAAATAATTCCCGACTGTCTTTAAGTTACCAATATTTTCGTCAATTAGGTGTTGACGTTTGGTGTAGGGTAAACGAAATAAAATCTCAATCAAGTCTTTAGAATAAACTTTAGGCAACTTCTTTTTGATTTCATTTGCGGCTTCTTCCATAGCGACTGTAATTTTATTTAGTCTCTTTAAGCCTTTATTTGCAGTTTCTTCAATCATATCCAACATATATAAAATATAGTCTTCCCATTCATTTTTTTCGGTTACATCTCGTAAACATCTATAATATTCAATTTTGTTTTTAATGATATATTCACTCAAGTAGATTGCAGGTGTGTCCAATAATCCTGAAAGTTTTATATATAGTAACAATAAAATTCTTCCCGTTCTTCCATTGCCGTCCGAAAATGGGTGTATGGCTTCGAATTGATAGTGCAATATTGCCATTTTAATTAAAGGGTCTATTGTTTCATCTTCGTTTATGAACTTTTCTAAATTGGCTAATTTCTCTCGTATAATATGTTCTTCGCTTGGAGGGGTGTATATAACTTCACCTTCTGTATCGCTCAATGTAGTCCCGGGTGTATTCCGTATTGAGGCGTTATTTTGTTTAATACACTGCACAATTTTGACACATAGATTGGTAGTTATAAATGGTTTAGTTTTCAATTCTTCTAAGCCTAACCATAGGGCTTCTTTGTAGCTTAAAACTTCTTTTGTTGCTGAGTTTTCTATTTTTCTATCAGAAACTAATGATTTGTAAAGTTCATCGTTTGTTGTAATAATGTTTTCTACTTCCGAGCTTGCCTTCGCTTCTTGCAAATAAATCGTGTCTAAAAACAGAGTAGGGTTGGGTAAATTGAGTAAAGTTCCATTAAGTTGTGCCAAAGCTCGTCCTGCCGAAATAGTTTTTCGAAGTATCTGTTTAGTTTCTATGTCTGTCTTGGGTGGCAGCAGCGGCAGGTTGTTATACGGAATTTTACGGTCAAATTTTGCCATTATGTTCAAAGATGTGTTTTACTCTCATTGTCAATACAAGGGCAAAAATACTAATTAATTACTCTCGATGTCAAAAATGAAGGTAAAGATTACTCTCGTTCAACTTTCAAAGTGGTTGTCATTTGTGGACGGTCTTGTTATAATAGCCGATATCCGTATGTATATACGCCGCAGAGGAACTTTTTGATATCCGGTTCATCTTATCTGTAATATGAGTATAAACAGATGTAGTTTCAGGAGAATGCTTCGTGGCTTGCTGTATTTATAGTAATAAAGCTCAATAGAAGAATTGAACTTGAACCTAAGGCGTGGCTGGGATATGAAGCACTAAGCCCGTTATAGCACCCAGCTGCTGTTACTGATTTTATCTTTTTATTCCTGAATACTTTTTATATATTGCTAGGTAAGCAAATAATCGTCCGATCGGAGCAACAATATTCATTAATATTTTTTGCACTTTGTTAGGTGTTGTATTCTTTTAGCTTTGGTCTGATTACATTAACAAAATGATTCAACCACTTCTTGAAAAAGTCTTTTATTTTTTCTTTGTTCTCTTTACTGTAAATATCTTCCAAAGGAAGCCTTACCACAAATCCAGATTTTTCCTCGTCTTCCCATTGCCAGATTACTTCTTTACCTAGTTCGCTTTTTATTTCATCTTTATATTCTTCCAAATATTCTTTAAGAGGTTTTCCAAAATTATTTTTCTGAAATCGAAAATATACTCCAACTCTTTTCAGACTTTGAGCAAAATATGCACTAATCCAACAAGATTTAGTGTTTGCTGGATATATGTAAATATTATTTCCTATTGAAGGCGAGGGCATTTGTTGTCCTGGATCGTCAAATTCTAATTCACTTATTAATTCAGTCCAAAAGTTTAAATGCATTTGACGTGTCAATGCTAGTTCAAGAGAAATATCTTCAGTTGATTCATTATCAGAAACGTTTTCATCAACGTTATTAGTAATTGTTAACCCCACAGCGGTTTCAATATTAATTTTCTGTATTTCTATAGTTTTAACTATGATTCTAGGAAGTGCTAACTTTATGCCAAGTTCATTTGTGTATATCGAATATTCAACCATAGATAGGTTGAAATTTAAATTACCTGCTCTATTTATAAATTCGGCTATTCCCCCCGCACCTTCTCGGATCCCATCTCCAACAATAAGAAGCATAAATTTTCCGATTCTAAGATTTCTACTGACAGCATCTACAAAATCAGACTCAGAAAGAATTAAATCTGAGCTAGCTTTTTTTGAATACTCATATAAAGTATTTCCTTTAGTTTTAAGTCTTTTATTTACTTCTCTTTGCAAGTCTTCATAAGTCCAATTTGCTAACTCTTTTGCATAATCAAGTATTTGTGCAACCACTTTCCTTCTAGCTTCTGGATTTCTCCATAGTTTAGTTTCAATTATGACTAGGTCTCCGTTTGGAGTTATCATGAAAATGTCAATTGCACCAGCGGGAGTATTTAATTCTTTGCATACAGGAATTACAGGGTTGTAGCTTTCATCAATATCGCTAATTGGCAATGATTCAGGAATTTGGTAAACTAAGTCTTGTATAGTCAACTCATCAATACTTTCTATTTTCCTTAAAGTGTTAATATTCCCATTGTTGATTAATAAAGGTTTTCCGTAAGCGGATTTTTTCATATTTCTATTTTCTGTATTTTATTACACCGAATGTTTTGCAGCTACCCGAAGGGCGGGACTTTTACCACAAAACCTGATTTGAAAAACTAATGTTTGATTAACCACCAAGCTGTCTTTGGAACATGTAATCCCGCCTTTTGGGTTGGTGCTGTTATAGCTAGTGGTTATTGTCCACATTCCTTGCAAACTATTGTCAATATTGAGTTTGTTTGTCATTGTTGTGTTAGCTATGCGATGGCTTTTTTGTCCACCTCAATTATTTCTTTTAAACGTGATGATATATTTCTCCAATTTGAATTTAAGTTAATTGTTCTTATTTGTATTTTATGTTCATTGTATTTGAAATTTAAATTATAGTCTGTTTCAATTGTCGGATAAAGCAAAATGCCTGTTGCATTATGTGTTTTTAAGTTAGTGTCTTGTTGGTTGAGCAGGTAACTGAATAACTGATATAAGTTCGCAGATTTTATGCGTTCCTTATCGTAATTCAAAGTCATTGTCTCACTGTAAAACTTTGCATCAATTATTATTTTTTCTTCGTCACTTTCTAAAGTTATATCGGTTTCCATTTGAGGTAAATATTGGTAACTTTCTTTGTCTGTGTTATCAAATTGCCACTTAATAGTTTCCTTTTTTACTGTCTTGTATTTCTGTTGTTCGATTTTATAGAAGTTTCTAATAAACGATTCAAACAATTGATTCATTTTTTTATCATCCCTTGTGAAGTCCGAAAATTTATATTTACCTTGTTCTTCAGATGGTAAAGTGCTTTCATAAATAATTTGACAAACATTCATTACAAAGCCATAGAAACGGTTGTTTCTATTTAGTTTTACTTGCTTGAAGAGTGAATTAGTAATTTCAATTTGTTCAATGTCTGCCAACATTCTTTGTAAACTAACTAATTCATTTTTTAGCTGCTTGTCAAGTCCTTTGGTTCTCGTAAGTCTATAAATGGTTGAAGCCAAAATACGGTTTGAAATTATGTTGGCGGAAAAATCGTCAAATGTGCAAATTGTTCGTTGCTTAAAAAGTAAATTGCTTTTCAATGTCTGACTAATTTGAACTTTACCTTTTACGCCTGCAAGTTCTTCTGTGTAGTCAATATAATTTTTATCAATGCCTCTTTTCAAAAGCATTTTTGTGGCATTAATTAAAATCTTTGCAAAAAGGTCAAGAAGTTCCGTCTTATCGTCTATCGAAACATTTACACGTTCTTTCTCATCTAGCTTGTTCCAAGCATAGCAAAGTAAGTAGTAAATATTTTCAATAGGTATTTGCATTATTTATCTTGATAGTTGTTTTAAAACTTCTGAAACTATTGTTGAATCATCAAACCATATTTCTTCAAGCAGAGGTTTCAATTCAAAACTTAGAATTTCATTCCACCATTTATTTTCATCTTCATTCGTAGTAAAAGTGCAGAAATAACTGTGTCCAATTTGAAACCCTTCACCAAGATTAATATCCTCTTTTATTTTGCTGTTAACTTTTGTAACTGCTGAACAAATATGTTCAACCATTCCAGCAGATAAACCTTTTGAAGTAAGGAATGAACGGAAATTATTACCATAATCAGGTTGAAGTGTAATAAAAGCAAATCGTCTTCTTAAAGCATAATCAACAATGGCTAATGAACGGTCTGCCGTGTTCATAGTTCCAATGATGTATAAATTTGAAGGAACATAAAAGCGGTCTTCTTCGTCTTCTGCGTAAGTTAGTTTTAGTGCAAATTTTTCTTCTCTTTTATCTGCTTCAATTAGCATCATCAATTCTCCAAAAATTTTGCTCAAATTACCTCTGTTTATTTCGTCAATAATGAAAAAGAAAGGTCTGTCGGGATGTGCCAATGCTCTTTGACAGAATGAATAAAAAATTCCGTCTCTTAAATCAAAACCGCCTTTTTGTGTTGGTCTAAGTCCTTGAATAAAATCTTCGTAACTGTATGATTGGTGAAACTGAACCATTTCAATGTTTGCATCTTTTACTTCTTGCATTATTTCATAAGCCAATTTTCTGGCTATAAAGGTCTTTCCAACTCCGGGCGGACCTTGTAGAATAATATTCTTCTTTCTTTTTAATAAAGCAACGGTTTGTAAAAAATCGGCTTCACTTATAAAAGGTTTATCGCTGTCGTCAGTAAACTTGTATTTTTTAATGTTACTGCTTTGAAGTAGTTTTTCAGTGATAATGTTTTTGTTATCAATTATCTCACGAATAATGTCGTATTCTTCTTCTGTAAGTTTGAATAAACTTCCTTGATTATTGATGAATACTTCGCAATGCTGCAACGCTACATTGTTTTTCAAGTCGTTCCAATGCACAGGGATTTCCAGCTTTTCAACCAGTTCAAATTCTATTTCTTCTCCGTTTGCCGTGTTGTGAATTCCTTTTGTAACCTCATAAATAGCTTTAATCTGTTTGGTGGGTGTGCTTTCGTAACCAATGATTAAATCTCCTGGTTTGGCTGCTTCAAAGTATTTATAGATTCTTCTTTTATTTCCTTTTTCGTTATGCGTTGTATAGGTTTGCCTTTGTCCTTCCGTATGATTGCTAATGCTCCAAATTTTAGGATTAGCATTCAGCCACCAAAAATTCAAAGGCTCTGTTTCTTCATTTACTTCATCTATTTCTACTAGTGGCTCTGAAACGATAGGAGTAGTTCCTATTTTTTCTGCTGTAAATTTTAAATTATTTGCTGCAAAAATCGAAGCTAGTTCAGGATAAAGTCTTACATACTCATTCAATATAAACTCATATACTATTGTCGGGCTAAATGTATCAGGTCTGAAAAGGTTTTTGTAATTCTTTAAAGTGTTTGATTTGTATTGATAAACTTTATCTGTTATCCATTTTACTTTTCTTCTGTGATTAAAATTGTCCCATATGCCGTCAAAAAAGTAACTACCTTCAATTATACCAATTCCTAAGCAGGTATTCACTCCTTTAGTTGCAAAAACTACATCACCAATATTTGCAGTTTTAAAAAGCCAAAGATTCCAAGTTTTGTTTGATTTGTCATCGTCTTTAAGTCCGATTTCTTTATTCATTTCTTCTCTTGATTCAAACTTGTTTAAATCATCGAAGTTGAAGTCGATTGCAATAATATTTTCATTATGAAACCTTTCCCATTCAGATGCCTGACTGCCTGGTGCAAACTTGAAATAATTTCGACTTTCCTTATTTAGTTTTGTTATTTCAGGCTTTAATTTTTGTAATAAATTATAGGCATCATCATAAGTTGAGATAGGTTTTAGATTATTTGGTTTGGGTTCTTTTACTGACCAACCTGCAATTTGACCTGCTTCTGGTGAAGCATCAAAACGAACAAAAAATTGGTAACTGTCTTTGTGAGATTCTTTGGTTATAGGATATAAAGTTATCCAACAAAAGTCACTGCCAAAATTAGTTGCTCCTTGAAAGTCAACTTTATGAAAAATGTAATCCTTTAATTCTAATTTGGCTAATAAATCTTTTGCTATTTGTTCAAGATAATTTAATACTGTTTCTCTTATAGTTCCTCTGTAAAAGTAGCTGTGAAAAATGCTCCAAGGGTTTTGCCAATTGGCGAATAGGTCTCTTTTAAATAATTCGTATTCTTGAATCTGCTTTAAGAAGTCTTCTTTATAATGATTGAAATAGTCAACGTTTTTAGTTCTGATATTATCCTTTATTTCATTTACCAGTGCTTCGCTTGCAGTTTCACCTTGCAAAATTCTACGGGCAATTTCTGCTCGTAATAAATTTACTGGTTTAAAATCACGGTCAGGGTCGCCATATTCTTTATAAATTTCTTCAACAATATTTTTAGGCAAACTATTAATTGCTGCATATAACGAAATCGGATTTTCGGTATATCCTCGATACTGCTTTGCTAAGTCAGTTATATATTGAAATTGTGTTTGCATATTGTTTTATTAAGATTCTTTTTTCTTATTGGGTTTCTTCGGTTTCTCTTTTGTAAACAGGTCTGCCGTATATTTTTCGTATAGTTCAAATAAAAATACCATTCTGTTGGCTTCACTTGTAAATGCTTGAGGTCTGTAAGCCAAGTCCACTGCTTTGTCCAACTCGTTATGTGCTTTTATTAAAACTGGAGGCATTGTCAACGGGTCGTATAAATCAGATAAAGAACTTTTAGGAAATTCCAATCTTGCATCTAAAACCTTTTGTGCTGCTGTTTCAATAGCTTTGATTTGTTTCTCGGTCGGATTTTCTGGCCAAGGATAATTGTTGTAAACTATATCTTTTGAATATCTAAAACGACTTTCTAATCTTCCACAAACAGATTTAACCCAAGCCATATGCATTGCAGACATTAAAATTCCAAAATGAAATAAGTTGCCGTTTGGAACTGTATGACAACTATTATTTGCTATATCGTCCTTGCCGAAAAAACCTAAGGGAATATATTTACGATTTTCTGATGTAGTGCTTGGAATTAAAATATAAGTTTCGGGTTGGTTTCTGTCACGAAACAAAGTAGGAGTTGCTGCAAATTTTTGAGTTGAAGGAGCAACACTGTCAAGCCTAAACTTTTTAACTGCTTCAGCACGTTTTAAAACGTTTGGCAATAGTTTTAATTCGCTTGGTTCAGCTCCAACAAGCCATAAACACCAACGTTTTTCACCGTTTAGAAATTCATACGCTGAAATTAAGGGATTAATAAATTTCTCTGATTTGGGTTCTTTTAAAATAAATTCGTTTTTTTCTTCGTCTGATAATAGCAAATGTCCACCGTCTAAGGGCATATTTCCAAAACTCATTTTCGGAACATTGCAAATAGGATTAGAACTTTTGTTTATCAATAAATCTTTTGCATCAACTAAATACGGATTGATATTTTTTGCTTTTATTTCGTGGTCTTCGCCTTTAATATCTTCATATTCAAAAATGCTTTTGTTATTAGTGTCGTAGTTGGCGAAGCCAACTATCACACAATAAACTGCTGCATTTCCTTTTGCTTCATTGCTCCATTTAAAAGTTCTATGTGCAAAATGAATTTTGATTTTGTATTTATTCAACATTTGTCCCCAAAGTATGCTCGTTTGTTCGCCTTGAACAATTGAGTTTGTAGAAACAAAACCAACTTTAATTTTTGTGTCTTGAATAAATTTTGCGGCTTTAATATACCAACCAGTTACATAGTCTAAAACTCCACTTCCGTCTGCATTATCAAACTGCTTTACAATTTGGTCACGCTGAATTTGCTTCATTATTTTAGAACCGATGAAAGGAGGATTGCCAAGAATAAAAGAGAGGTCATTTTTTGAAACAATATTTTCCCATTCAGTTTCTAATGCGTCTGCGTGAACAATTTTTGCAGATTTTTTTAATGGCAACCGCACAAAGTATTGTCCAAACTCACTACTCACCATCAAATTCATTTGATGGTCTATAAGCCACATGGCTACTTCGGCAATTCGCGCAGGAAATTCTTCAATTTCAATTCCATTAAATTGATCAACGTCAATCCAGAGAATATAGCTGATATTTAGAAATTTTTCTCCTGATTTATTGAGTGCTTTTAATACTTCAAATTCCAAGAGTCGCAATTCTCGATAAGTGATCACTAAAAAGTTTCCACATCCGCATGCTGGGTCCAGGAATTTAAGCTTGCTTAGTTTTTTATGAAATTCCGGCAGTTTATTTTTATTGCCTTTTATGCTTTCGAATTCTGTCCAGAGTTCATCTAAGAAAAGAGGTTTGATAAGTTTCAAGATATTGGCCTCGCTTGTATAATGTGCTCCCAAGTTTCTGCGTTCTCTTGGATTCATTACGCTCTGGAACATTGAGCCAAAAATTGCGGGAGATATTTTGCTCCAATCAATGTAGCAGCATTCCAATAATGCTAGCCTCATTTTACTATCAAAGCTTGCAGTAGGTAAAATTTCTTCAAATAGCTTTCCATTTATATAGGGAAATTCTGAAAGTTGCTCATCCAATGTTTTAAATCTCTTATCTGTTGCTGTGTTCAGAACTTGAAACAGCTCTTGAAGCTTTGAAGCAAGGTCGCTTCCATCTTCGGCTGTTCTATATTCAATAAATTCTTGAAATTGAAACTTATTAAATATGGTAGTATCTTCTGAAAATAGGCAAAATAAGATTCTTACTAAATACACCTCAAGTGCGTGTCCGCTATAACCGATTTCTTCTAAGCGGTCATGTAATTTACCAATCAATTCTGCAGCCTTTATGTTGGCTGGGTCTTGCTCTTTATAGGTTTTCTTTTGATAACCAATCAGAAATCCAAAATGCTGAACGTTTTGAACAAGTTCCTTCAAGTCGAAGTTGTGAGGTAAATTTTCTTCAAGGTCATATAATCTAAATTTTTCAAAGTCACATATAAGTATATATTTAGGACAATGGTTATCCGGTAATCCGGCAATATAATCGATGGCTTGTTGATAGGCTTTGTCAAGATCTTTGCCAAGGCTTTTCATCTCAATTAGAATACACCCCTTATAGAGTAAATCAATATATCCGTCTTTACCCCCAAGTTTTTTTACCCGGTGTTCAAAAGTTGATACTCTTCTTTGCTGAATTCCGAAGATGTTGAAAAAATCAACTAAAAATGGTTTCGCATCTGCTTCTTCGTTGGAAGTACCGGCCCATTCCTTCGAGAATTTCATCGCTCTATCTTTAATTTCGTTCCAGCTTAATGCCATTCTTTTTGTATATGTATTATAGTTCTGTTGATAGTTGTTACGTAGTTTGCTACACTTTAACCTATCTTACTTATCGGTCTGGCTTTCTTCAGACTTTTGCCAAAAATAGCCGTTTTATATTTCATCCAATTAACTTTTTTTATTAATTGTCATCCATTTCGGAGAGGCAAGCAAGCTTATCCTTTCGGGTGTGCCTTGGGAGTAACAAAATGCTATTAATGCAAGTGCCTTAAAGTTGGTTTTTTTTTAATGAAAAGGAATGTTCTGTGGTATTATTTCTTAATTTTCCACTAAAAAATATTAGTACAATGATGATCTTCGTTTTGGCCTTAGTGGTAACTTACTTACTTTGCCCCATTTGCGTTTAGCGCGGGTTAGGAGCAGCCAAGTCTATAATACAATTTTATTCAGTGCATTATATTTTAAATCATTTTTAATTCTTAAGTAATTAGATTTTTCTATAATATCTATATTTACGAAATCTACTATTGTTCTAAGCAAGGGCCCTTCATCATCAATATGACTACTAAGTTTGGTCTGTAAAAAATCACCTGGCATATGAATTTGGTTTCTTAACTTCCTATACTCATTGGCAATCATAAATATTTCATCTGATTTGTTTATTGCAGTTTGATATGCAGGACTTTTACAGAGTCTATAAAAAGATAAGCTTTTTTCCTTAATTCCAATTAAAACATTAATTTTTTGTATATCGTCGTAATGAAAATCTGTTACATTAAATAATTCACTTTTATGAATAGGTCGTTTCTGTTGCTCTTTAGCTAGTGATTTTGTTTTTGAAAATTTCGAATCAATTTCATGTATAATAAATCCAAATTCAACAAGGCATGCTAAAAAATGCAATTCAAATCCAGTAGATAAATAGAAATTTTCTAAATTCATATAGTTAGCTCTTTCCCACCAAATTGGAGGAAAATCATAATTTGTAATAAATTCATCTTACAATATATGTCTTTTCATAATTTCAAAATGTCCTTTTAATTCAGAGCTATGACGAATATATAAAGAAGACATAAAAACTTTGTATGCTTCCCTGTTAAGATAACATACAAAATTATCACGATTAAAGTCTTTAGTATATGCTAATTGACTCCTTTTATATACATCACTCCCTAATAAGCTTTCTTTTTGCGCCTCAATGTCTGTCATTTCTATATAAATTGAAAATTATTTTAATGAATTGTAATGTAATCAATGGTTGCTGCTAGCGTCAGTATTTACACTGTATGGCGTAAATACCGGATACAAATATACTTTAAACTCATAATTCAAGCTCATCAAGAGGATTATATATTTCTGAATCATTCTACCCATAAAATCAGCATAAATAACTGCCGTTTCAGGGGAACTATGTTCAATATATTCTTGTATTCTTCTGAAATCTGCTCCATAAATTCACTTTGTTAGCACTCGTTTATTCTATTTTTTTGTCTGCATTTTTTTGATCCATTTCTCAAATTCTACTGCATGAAATACAATTACTGAGATTCCAATGCAGATAACAAGTTCCATAAGTGATAATGGCTGCGTTTTAAAAAGCGTATTCATAAAAGGAAGATAAATGACACACAGTTGAAGAACGAATGTCGCCATTACAGACAACAAGAGTGGCAGGTTGCTAAATATTCCTTGTTTGTAAAGAAATGTTCTGTCACTTCTAACAGCAAGTACATGTCCTAATTGAGATAATGATAAAACTGTAAACACCATCGTCTGCCAATGCTCCAGCTTGTGATGCAGAGACCAGGCTTGTGTACCTAATGTTACGCCAGCCTTCAGAATTCCCACATATAAAATATGATAACCAGCTCCATATTTCTATTGGTAGGGATTACCAGGGGATTCTCCCAAAACATAGCTAGTGAGGTTGTACAATTTTGGTTTTGGCTTTGCGCTGGCTTGAACGTTTACAGGTATTACAATATTTGTTAATTTGTTTCATATTGAATATCAATAGGTTAAATAGTTTAGCACAAAATCATTAAAAAATTTTATATTAAAGTAATTACATATATGTAGAATGTTTACATTTGTGCTAATTAAGGATATAATTATCCTTAATTATAAATTTTTATTAACCTAAAATTCTCAACATGCTTCAATTTAAACTTGACGAATTGTTTATCGATACATATAAGAATGTAGATCCTAAATTTGGATTCAATGGCCTTGGGATGATGACTTATTTACGCACATATTCAAGATTAAAAGATGATGGTACCAATGAGTTTTGGTATGAAACTGTAAGAAGAGTAGTCGAAGGGACTTATACAATTCAAAAGGAGCATATTGTCCATAATGAATTGGGCTGGAATGAGCATAAAGCACAACGATCCGCACAAGAGATGTACCAACGTATTTTTGAAATGAAGTTTTTACCACCGGGAAGAATGTTATGGGCAATGGGTACAAAATTAGTGCATGACAAAAAAATGGGCCAAGCTTTATTTAATTGTGCATTCGTTTCAACAGAACACATTGGGAATTCATTAATTGAAGCTATAAAACCTTTCACGTTTATGATGGATATGAGCATGATGGGTGTAGGTGTCGGCTTTGATGTCAAAGGTGCAGAAGCAATTATTATTAATAAACCTACAAAGATAAATAATGGCAGTTTTATAATTCCTGATTCCAGAGAAGGCTGGGTGGCAAGTTTGTCATTGCTTTTGGAATCTTACTTCCAATTTCATTTTACACACCAAGAAGCAGCAAAAGTAAATTTTGATTACAGTCTTATAAGAGCAGCGGGATTGCCAATAAAAGGATTTGGTGGAATTTCATCCGGACCAGCACCTTTAAAAAGTATGCATCAACATATAATTCGATTTCTCGATTCAATAGAAAACAAACCAATAAACATAACTACAATTGTAGATATAATGAATGTGATTGGACAATGTATCGTTGCTGGTAATGTTCGACGTACTGCGCAAATCGCACTTGGTCCGCCGGCAAATAAAGAATATAACATTCTCAAAGATTATCAGTGGAATGCAGAAAAAAAGGATTATGAAGGAGCAATGGCGCATCGTGCAAGCTATGGCTGGACTTCAAATAATAGCATTTTAGTAAACATGAGCTCTGAATTGGACGAAGCAATTAAACAATCTATTCGAAATGGTGAACCCGGTTTCATTTTTATGGATAATGTAAAAGCATATTCCAGAATGTGCGACCTGCCAGATTATAAGGATAAAGAAGCACAAGGCACAAATCCTTGTGGGGAACAAACCCTTGAATCCTATGAGTTATGCTGTCTGGTAGAGACTTTTCCTTCAAAAGCTGAATCGTTTGAGGACTTTTTACGCACCCTAAAATTTGCATATCTTCTTGGAAAAACGGCAACACTTGTAAATACAACTTGGCAAGAAACAAATAGGGTACAAAAAAGAAATAGAAGAATTGGCACTTCTGTTTCAGGGATCACAAATTTTTTAGAATCCCACAACTTAGAAACACTTAGAGTATGGCTGGATAAAGGTTATCATGAAATACAAAAATGGGATACCATTTATTCTTCTTGGTTTTGCGTACCTAGAAGTATTAAAACTACAAGTGTGAAACCAAGTGGAACAGTGAGTTTGTTAGCTGGCGTAAATCCTGGTTGCCATTTTCCTGAGTTTGAATATTATATTCGAAGAATAAGAATAGCAAATGAGTCTGTATTATTAAATGCTGTCAAGGCCGCCGGATTTCCAGTTGAACAGGACATAGTTGATATAGGATCTTGGGTGGTCTCATTTCCAATCCACAATACAAGTAGGAACTTAAGTCAAGTTAGTGTTTGGGAACAAATCGCATTATCCGCATTTCTCCAAAAATACTGGTCTGATAATCAAGTTTCTTCTACGGTGACTTTTAAACCACATGAAGCGCAAGAAATAAAAATAGCGTTGGATTATTTTAAATATGATTTAAAGTCAATAAGTTTTTTACCAAAATTAGAAAACTTAGCTTATGCTCAAATGCCTTATGAGGCAATCACAAAAGAACAATATTTACAAATGATGGAAAATATCTCAGAACCACAATGGACTAAACTTGGTGAAGATGTTTTAGGAGAAAGATTTTGCCAAAATGATAAATGTTTAATGTAAACGCAATTGTTTTATTTATGTGTAATTCTTATATCTTGCACATCAATTAATGTAATGCTTGAATCCGTTAATTCATTTAATACATCCTGAATAGATTTATTTTCAAACATATCTATCAATAAAGGTTTAATTAATTTATACCGATTATGCATAGGGCAAGGATTGACATCTGAACATTCTTGTAAACCAAGCACACATTTAGTAATGACGTGCTCTTCTTCTAATATTTCCAGAATACGCAACATGCTCGTCTTTTTTGCTTCTTCTGTTAAAAAGAAACCGCCATTTGGGCCCGAAACTGAATTGATTAAACAATTGTTTTTCGTCAATTTTTGTAAAACTTTAGCTGTAAATGACTTTGGCGATCCAACAGCAGTTGAAACGGTCTCGATCCCAATTTTTTTATCAGCGGAAGAATACTTTGCTATATATAACACAGCCCTAAGTGCGTATTCTGTTGATTTAGAGAACATTATAATTTTATTATTAATTTATCGTAAAATATTTTGTATAATCTTTTTGAAAATAAATAATTAAGGATATATTTGTCCTTAATTATATTAATAAATTAAAACTATTGATTATGAAAAATTCATTCTATTCATCTGGTTTTTTAGGAGTTTTGTTGTTACTAGTATTTGTTTTGTCTTGTCGTAAAGATAATGATACAATACCAGTTGACTCATACAAACTCACAAAAAGCTACGGTTCTGAAGTTCCATTATCATGGAACAAATTATTGATTGATATCGATCGTTACTCGACAGGTTACAGGCCACCAGCTGCCGCAAGATTGATGGGATATGTAGGAATGGCTGCTTATGAATCTGTGAAACCAGGAATGCCTGATTACAATTCACTATCAGTTAAATATACTGGATTAAATCTTCCTTCAATTGAAGTTCAGTCAAACTACCATTGGCCAACAAGTTTGAATGCTGCTTATGCAGCTATGTTCAGATATTTTTATCCACACATTAATTCTTCGGATTATAATAAAATAGAACAGTTAGAAACAAGCTTTAGTAATCAATTCCAAAGTGAAATACATGATGCTGTTTTCGAAAGATCCAAAAAGTTTGGGGAAGAAGTAGCAGCACAAATTTACCGATTCAGTACAACAGACCAATTTGGTCATGACGCATATAAAAATCCAAGACCAAATACATACATTCCACCTAAGATAGGGGCTAATGGTGAAAAACTTTGGCAACCTACATGGCCAGATTATACACCTGCTTTGTTTCCTTATTGGGGCAAAGTCAGAACTTTTGCTTTAAGTCAATCTGAATTAAGAGGCAAACCACCTCTTCCATATAATGAAGATCCTAATTCAAAATTTTATCAACAAGCATTAGAGACAAGAACAATAGTCAATAATGTTACGTTTGAAGATCGTTGGATTGCAGAATTTTGGAGTGACGATTTCTTTGAAGTTACTTTTGAACCCGCTGCTCGTCAGATAGCCATTGCAAATCAAATTGTCGAAAATGAAAATATTTCATTGGATCGAGCAGTTGAGTTATATGCAAAACTTGGAATGTCTATGTCAGATGCAGCAATAGCTGTTTGGAATACAAAATATATTTATAATGTCATACGTCCAATTGCATATATTAGAGATGTAATGGACCCTAACTGGAAGACACTATTAAACCACCCTTATTCTGGAGTGAAAAGTATTACACCAGAATTTCCTGCTTATCCATCAGGTCATTCATGCTTTGGTGGATCTGGCGCAATTGTTCTTTCAGATATTTTTGGTAGCAACTATTCATTTGTTGACTATTGTCATGTAAATCGTTTTGAATTTATCGGTGCACCAAGGGCGTACAATAATTTTATTGAAGCAGGAGTAGAGAACGCATATTCTCGTCTCCAGCTTGGAGTGCATTTCAGAATGGATTGTGATGAAGGCTTGAGACTAGGATATCTTGCTGCTAAAAGAGTAATTGAACTACCTTGGAAAAAATAATTTTTTTGAAATAATTCTTTTCATGAGGGTTATTTAGCAATTCATTAATTTCCGTAAAAACAGGATTTCTTTTTTATTAGTTGGCTTTAAATTAAATCCTGTTTTTTTCACTTCTGATAATACTCGTTAAACATGTTGTATGCCTCTGTAATTGTAAATTGGTATGGACCAATTTATAATTAAATTTGATAATTTGTCCAGATTGTTGCACACAGTAGAATATTATTATTTTATAACAAAAATTATTCAGAATTATGGAAAATACAAATAACCATAATGGTCACAACTCAGGTAAGAAGAGGATTGATTATTTTATGAATACAAAAAACTGGTGGGCACCACTTACTTTTATTTTGATAATTAGTTTGCTCGGTGTTGGCATGATTGGGTTTCAGACCTATGTCGATGCTCCGCCTTTGGTTAGTTTCCAGGATAAAAATAAAAATACAATCTTCTCTTCAAAAGAAATATCCAAAGGGCAAGAAGTATTTCATAAATATGCTCTCATGGAATATGGAAGTATGTTTGGTGATGGAGCGCAACGAGGACCCGATTTTACAGCA
This sequence comes from Saprospiraceae bacterium, assembly GCA_013140975.1. Taxonomy (GTDB): domain Bacteria; phylum Bacteroidota; class Bacteroidia; order Chitinophagales; family Saprospiraceae; genus Vicinibacter. The sequence goes on along the minus strand of JABFRV010000041.1, from coordinate 71,866 downwards.
GAAGCTCTTCACCAAATTGCTGTCTATATGAATGATTATTATGCAAATGAAATGAGTAAAAAAAATGAAAAGGCAGTAAGTGAATTAGAGAAAAAACAAATTCAAGAGCAAGTAAGACAAGAGTTGAAAATAAACCAATATTTAAAAAATGAAGATGTTATATTCCTTTCCCCGGCTCAAATTTATGCACATTCTCAATTAAAAAAATATTATACAGATTTATTTATCGATAAGAATAAAGGTGAGGGATTCCCTCCAAAGGGTTACATAAATGATCGCAAGCAAGTGGAAGATTTAGCATCATTTTATTTTTGGGGAGCTTGGGTTTGTGCAGTTGAAAGACCTGGAACAAATTATAGCTATACACATAATTGGCCTTATGATCCCTTTGCAGGTAATACCCCAACATCTCCTGTCATCCTTTGGAGCGTTTTGGGTATGCTTGCATTTGTATTGATGTGCGGAATTGTTTTGTATTTTATTGGTCAATACAATCAATTACCCAATAAGTTTTTCAAACCTGCAACAGGAGATCTTTTCACATTGGATCGTGTAGATAAATTTAAACCAACTCCAAGTCAAAAAGCAACTTATAAATTCTTTTATATTGCATTAATACTTTTCTTTATTCAAGTTGCCAGCGGCTTAATAACAATTAACGATTTTTTAAATTGGCTTGAATTTTTAGGAATACATATCACTGCTCTACCAGTAACAATTTCCAGAAGTTGGCATATTATGTTATCCCTATATTGGATTTCAACATGTTGGATTGCTTCTTCTATATTTATCCTACCCATTCTTTCTAAAGAGGAAATACCTAGTCAGCTAACCAAGATCAATACTTTATTTTGGTTGTTATTGATTTTAGTCGGAGGTTCATTATTAGGAATTGTTTTGGGCCCATTAAATTTATTACCAGAGAATGCTTGGTATTGGCTCGGGCACCAAGGCTGGGAGTTTGTGGATTTTGGAAAAATTTATCAAATTCTATTAATGATAATTTTTATTTTGTGGGCTGTAGTAGTCTATAGGGGATTAAAACCTGCTTTTGTAAAAGGAGATACTTGGAGTTTACCAAAATGGATAATGTATTCTGTTATTGGGATTCCTTTATTATTTTTATCCGGATTCGTAGCTAAACCCGAAACTAATTTTGTTATTGCAGACTTTTGGCGCTGGATGGTAATTCATATGTGGGTTGAAGCATTCTTTGAAGTATTCATAACTGTAATTGTCAGTTATCTAATGGTATTGATGGGGCTCGTTAGCAGACAAGCCGCCATCCGTGTTGTTTATTTTGCAACTATACTATTTTTGGGAACTGGATTATTAGGAATCTCTCATAATTTTTATTGGAATGCAAAACCTGTTGCTACAATGGCATTAGGTAGTGTGTTTTCAACATTACAGTTTGTTCCGTTAATATTACTTACTGTTGAAGCTTGGAGATTTAAAAATATGCCCGCACTTGCAGTTGGTGATGTCGATAAAAAAAGTTTAGGGCGTAACTTTGGATTTAATGAAGTATTTTTATTTTTAATTGCTGTTAATTTTTGGAATTTTTTTGGTGCAGGTGTAATGGGTATAATTATTAATCTTCCAATTATGAACTATTTCGAACACGGTACTTATTTAACAGTAAATCATGGTCATGCAGCATTGATGGGGGTTTATGGAAATATATCTATAGCGGCAATGTTATTTGCTTCGAGATTAACTATAAAGTCTGACCGTTGGAATTCAAAATTAGTCACTACATCCTTTTGGGGAATTAATGCTGGTCTTATGTTAATGGTCATACTCGATTTATTTCCTGCAGGTATAATTCAATTTAAAGCAGTTGTGGATCAAGGGTTGTGGTACGGGAGGTCAGGGCAGTTCATTGATCATGGCATATTCCATTCTTTAACATGGATGAGAGGAATTGGCGCTGTAGTTTTTTTCTGTGTTGGCGTTATTCCTTTATGCTGGTTTGTTATTAAAAATATATTTCATTTAAAAAATCAGGCAATTACAATAAGTGATATGGATCAATCCTTAGATACAGAAGTATTGGTTGCTGAAGAAGTAATTGCATAATTTCTAATGTAGTAATTCTCATTCTTTAAATTAGTATTTACTTCATTTCTTGCATGCAATACTTCTGCATCTTTTCTACAGTGTTGATATCAGGTGGAATCAAAAATTCACCATTCGCGTATCAATTTGAACAAAATTTAGTGCTCAATGACCCATCTCTTTCTGTTCTGCCGCCTTTTTTGTCTTTCTTTATAGGGAAGCCGAAACTCTGATAAAATTTATATTCTTTCATGAGGATATTATTTATTTTAGGAATTTAACTTTTCACCAAGCCATTCTTTCATTATCATTATTTTACCAAGGATATAAACTACTTTTTAACTATAAAAATATTATTTTCCTTTCCACTCATATTTATTTTCAACATTTCGACCATTTCCAACAGCAAAAAAAGCAATCTTGGTTCCTTTAATTACAACATGCAAGACCTTTACAAATAAATTAAATCTAAATAGTTATTTTAAAATAATATTTAATAGTAGTATGTATTGGGTATAAATAAATAAATTTGAATCAAATGGAAAGCTGATATGTGTCATGTAATCCAAAATTCAAAGCACTCGTTTATTCTATTTTTTTGTCTGCATTTTTTTGATCCATTTCTCAAATTCTACTGCATGAAATACGATAACTGAGATTCCAATGCAGATAACAAGTTCCATAAGTGATAATGGCTGCGTTTTAAAAAGCGTATTCATAAATGGAATATAAATGACACACAATTGAAGAACGAATGTCGCCATTACAGACAACAAGAGTGGCAGGTTGCTAAATATGCCTTGTTTGTAAAGAAATGTTCTGTCACTTCTAACAGCAAGTACATGTCCTAATTGAGATAATGATAAAACGGTAAAGACCATAGTTTGCCAATGCTCCAGGTTATGATGCAGTGACCAGGCTTGTATACCTAATGTTACGCCTGCCATCAAAATTCCTACCCATAAAATATGATAACCAAGCCCATCCGAAAAAAGGCTCTCATTCCTTGGTCGTGGTGGACGCTTCATTATATCTTCTTCGGCTTTTTCATTGGCTAAAGCTAAAGCAGGTACACCATCTGTTACAAGGTTTATCCATAAGATATGAATGGGTAAAAGGGGTATAGGCATACCCAATACAGGTGCAAGGAAAATTGTCCAAATTTCTGCACTGTTACAGGTCATAATGTATTTGACAAATTTGCGGATATTATCAAAAATGCGTCTTCCTTCTTTTACGGCTTTGATAATGGTTGCAAAGTTGTCATCAAGAAGAACCAGGTCTGCTGCTTCTTTGCTTACATCAGTTCCATTGATACCCATTGCTACACCAATGTTGGCCGCTTTCAATGATGGTGCATCATTTACGCCATCACCTGTCATAGCTACAAAATGTGCTTTACTTTGCAGCATGCGCACAATGCGTAATTTTTGATCCGGTGAAACACGGGCATATACTGCTACTTTTTCAACCTGTTCATGAAACGCCTCATCACTGATATGGTGTAATTCTGAACCTGTTATCAACAAATCTCTTTCTCCTAAAATACCTATTTCTTTTGCAATGGCTTTTGCAGTTGCTGGATGATCGCCTGTAATCATTACAGGTTTTATTCCAGCTGTCTTACATTCTGCAATGGCGATTTTTACTTCTTCTCTCGGAGGGTCAATAAGGCCAATTATACCTGCTAAGTGTAAACCATTTTCAACTGAATTGTAAGTAAAAGGGGCGGGTAGGGCATTTACCAATTTATATGCATAAGCCAAGACTCGTTTTCCGTCGCTTGTCCATTCATCTGAATGTTGCTTAAGAATTTCTTTCTCTTCTTCTTTCAATAAAATTGCAGTTATTGATTCACTTGCGCCTTTGGTTACAATGAGATATTTATCTTTGAAATGATGCAATGTTGTCATACATTTTCTATCCGAATCAAAAGGCAATTCCGCTACTCTTGGTTGCGTTTTTGTCATGCGTTCAAACTGATCAAAGCTCACTTTTCTTAAAACGTGTTGTACCAAAGCCAATTCTGTTGATTCTCCAAATGGTTCTTTGGCTTCATTAAATTTTATATCATGGTTGAGCGCCAAACACAAATCAAAAAGATGTACGTTGCCAATATCGATGTCTTTACTCAATGCATCATAATGATTTACAACATGCATTTTATTTTGAGTTAAAGTGCCTGTTTTATCACTGCATATAAAGTTTACTGAACCTAATGTTTCCACAGCCGGTAACTTTCTAACGAGTGCTTGTTTTTTTGCTAAACGTGCTGCTCCACGAGATAAAGCAATTGTGATTAAAGCGGGAAGGGCTTCGGGTATTGCAGCTACAGCTAAACTTATTGAGAGTAATAAGATTTTGTAAGTGTCCTCACCACGTAATATTCCTGATACAAATAAAATAGTACAAATTAAAAGAATTATGTAAGACAGTTTTTTGCCAAACTTTTCCATTCGCTCTTGTAAAGGAGTCATAACATTTTGCTCCTGAAGCATACTTGCAATTTTTCCTAACTCGGTTTGCATGCCGGTAGCTACTACAACGGCTTTTGCTCTGCCATTGGCTACTAATGTTCCTTTAAAAGCCATGTTGAGTTGGTCGCCCAGTGGAATATTCTCTTCTTTTAAATCATTGCTTATTTTATCAACCGCCACCGATTCACCGGTTAGTGATGATTCATCAATGCGTAAACTATGTGTTTCCAGTAAACGCAGATCCGCGGGTACTACATTCCCAGCTTCTATTATTACTATATCACCGCTTACTAAATTTTGAGAAGAAATAATCATTGGCTGTGCTTCACGCAATACCTGAGATTGTGTAATGCTCATTTTCTTGAGAGCTTCCATTGCTTTTTCAGCACGATACTCCTGAACAAATCCAACAATAGCATTCAGAAGAACGATTGTGATGATAATGATTGTGTCTGTCATATCACCCACCGCACCTGATAAGATAGCTGCTGCAATCAGGATAATGATCATAAAATCTTTGAACTGATTAAGAAAAAGCATCCACGCAGGAATTTTCTTTTTCTCTTGCAATTCATTTGGTCCGAATTCCTTTAATCTCTTCTGTGATTCCGAAACTGAGAGACCTTCAGCGGATGTGTTAAATTGCTGAAGGATATCTTTCGTGGATTTATTATAGTATTTCATGTAAAATCACTTTGATGAATTAAAGGTCTTGCTTTGGAGTGAAAGTGATTCATTCATACTCTTTATTTTGAGGTATTCAAGGATTCTGGTTCTAAATTGCGCAATGCAGATAATAGTGATTTCTTACTCAATAAAAGTTCGCGATATACATTCATGAGTGTAGATGCTTCTACTTCGTTCAATTGATTATTTTTGAGTTTTGCAAACACTTCTGATTTCTGACGTTCTTCAGACGTTAATATTTCCTTCAATTTACTGTCAAGTAAATTTTTAAATTCGTGTGTGTTGCCTTCGCTCAGTAATGAATTTATAAAACCATCAAAAGCGAGCCATTCCTCCTGTATGAGTTCGCCTGCCTGATGCTTTGCATCATTTGATGATTCAGCAAATTCTTTTGAGTTATGCGCAATATCTTTTACAGACTTTGCCGCAATAATTGATTGCCTTGACGCATCCAAATATTGCATCATCAATTCTGCTTCAATCTTATCAAAAAGTTTTATTTGAATTGCTGCATAATAACCCAAGATGTCTCCTTCTGTTTGCTTTAAGCGTTTATATTCTTCTTCGGTGGAATCGGAAGATCGTGTAAAAGACTTTATGTTTTCAAATAAACCTTCTATAGCTACGCTTTCAGAACACAAAATGTTTTTGTTGAACTGCAAGGTTTTTACCAGCAGGTTTTTGGCTTCGTTTTTCAAACTGTCAGGAGCAAGAACCGGCAATAAGGGCAAATTTTTACTAATGTAGGAATAACCGTGTGTGTTGTCAGCAGTAAATTTTCTTTCCAGCCATTTTGAAAATATATTTAGAAAAGGAATGAATAAGACGATTGATATGGTGTTGATAGACGTTTGAAAAAACACCAATTGAATTAAGGGGTCATTGATCAACAGAACATTTTCAATAAAATGGATTAGCCATTGTAAGGATATAAGTGCAATGCCGGCAGTGAAAATATTGTAAATGAAATTTCCCCATGCAACCCTTTTTTTGCCGGCTGAACCTTTCATTCCCCACAATAGTATTTTAATTGTTGTGCCTACTTCTGATCCAATTACAACCGCTGCTGCTGACGGTAATGTTAAAATACCGGTGTAAATTGCAGTAAGAGCAATAGCGATAGTTGCTGAACTGGATTGAATGATTGTAGTTAGAAGAAATCCAATAATTACAAAAGCAAAGGTGCCTAAGCCGGCATATGCTTTCAAATCAAATTCTTTAACCAGGGCTAATCCTCCTTCCTTTATAAAGCCCAATCCCAAAAATAAAATTCCAAGGGCGAAAAAAATGGCGAGCAGATTATGCAGTTTCTTTTTCTTTTCAAAGAAAAACATTCCTATTGCAGTAATTGCAATAACAGGAAGGGAATAGTTTAAAATATTTAGCTTAAATCCAATCGTTGCAACGATCCAACTGTCTAAGGTAGTGCCTAAGTTTGTTCCTAAAATTACGCCAAGTGCATTGCGAAAAGTGATAATGCCTGATTCAACAAAAGCCAGAACAATCAACGAGACAACTGAGCTGCTTTGCACAATACCAGTTACGATGGCACCGCCAAATATTGATTTGAATAAACTTTGTGTGTTTTTTTTTAGAAAGAGTTTAAAAGATCTTCCTGAAGTATTTTTCAGCACGGTTTCTAACTGATTCATTCCATAAAGAAAGAAACCAAGTCCTGCCAAAAATTTCCATATTTCTGTGTTCTCCATCTAATTCACTTAATATTTAATATTGTAGTCTGTTCAACAAGTAGTATCAATTGTGAAATGTTTCATCTTAAAATGGAAGAAGCAAAAACGTTTCTTGTTTTCAAAATTTGTTTTCCCTTATTTGTTTCTTTTTTAGTATTGGTAATACAATAAAGTAATTTTCCAGGATTGTAGTTAAATGAACTTTAATTTTCTATTGATGAATTCATATTTTCATTTTTCCATTCACTTCAATTAGCCAAATCGTTTATAAATTTCTTTATCCAATTCTTCTCTATGATCAGGATGTGCAATATTCATTAAGGCAATTGCCCTCTGATGTAAATTTTTACCAAATAAATACGCTACACCATATTCTGTAACAACATAGTGTACATGGGCCCGGGAAGTAACTACACCGGCACCTTGTTTTAAGAAAGGAACTATTTTTGAAAACCCATCTTTAGTGGCTGATTTAAGAGCAATAATTGGTTTGCCACCTTTGGACAAGGCTGCTCCACGTATAAAATCCATTTGTCCGCCTACACCTGAATATTGATATGTGCCAATAGAATCAGCACAGACTTGACCGGTGATATCAATTTCAATTGCAGAATTTATCGCCACAACTTTTGGATTAGCTCTTATTACACTTGTATCGTTTACATAGTCGATATCCAGAAATGAAACAAGTGGGTTGTCGTCTACAAAGTTGTAAAGTTCTTTTGTTCCCACTACAAAACTTGTAACAATCTTCCCTTGGTGATTGGTTTTGAATTTATTTGTAATCACTCCTTTTTTTACAAGTGGAATTAAGCCATCGGAAAACATTTCGGTGTGTATGCCTAAGTCTTTATGATCATTCAGACAAGTTAACACTGAATCAGGAATTGCACCAATGCCTAGTTGTAACGTTGAGCCATCTTCAATTAGATTCGCAATATGTTTTCCGATAGCCAAAGATTTTTCATCAATCTTTTTACCATAATTAATTTCCGGTAATGGTTCGTCAATTTCTACAATGGAGTTGATTTCTGAAATGTGAATTATGCCGTTGCCATGCGTCCGAGGCATTTGTTTGTTTACTTGTGCAATAACATGTTTGGCATTTGCAATTGCTGAACGAACAGTGTCTACTGATGTGCCCAGAGAGCAATATCCATGTTTATCGGGTAAAGAAACATGAATTAAGGCTACATCAATTGGCAATATATTGTTTTTAAATAGAAGTGGTATCTCACTTAGAAAAACAGGCACATACTCTCCGAGATCAGTGTTCACAATTTTACGTACATTTTTTGAAACGAAAAGAGAGTTGACAAAAAAACTATTACCCATATTTTCAGAGTTGAAAAGATCATCTCCCAATGTGGTAATGCTTATCAGTTCCACATTTTTGAGTTCTTCTTTTCTCTTAAATAAAGCACGTAGCAAAATAGAAGGTGTGGCTGCGCCTCCTTGTAAAAATACACGATCGCCACTTTTAATAATTTCTAAAGCACTTTGAGAAGACATTCTTTGCATTTGGTGAGTTCTTAAATTTCAATATTTTTTTCAGCTTGTAAAATATTTTCAATTCCTTTTATTAAAGCATCGGCATTGAATGAAATACTATCAATACCTTCTTCAACCAGAAATCTGGCAAAGGCCGGAATATCACTTGGAGCTTGACCACATAAACCGACTTTTATGTTGTTTCGTTTTGCAGCCTGAATCGTTTTTTTTATTAATCCTTTTACAGCGGGATTTTCTTCGTTGAACAAATAACTAACCAGGGCAGAATCTCTATCCAATCCTAAAGTGAGTTGTGTCAAATCATTGGAGCCGATGGAAAAGCCATCAAACAATTTTGCAAATTCATCCGCTAACAAAACATTGCTGGGTATTTCTATCATTACATAAATTTCCAAACCATTTTCGTTTTGTTTTAATCCGTTTGCGGCCATTTCTGCAATCACTTTTTCTCCTTCTTCTACCGTGCGGCAAAACGGAATCATAAGTTTTACATTGGTCATGCCCATTTCATTCCGTACTTTCTTCATGGCTTCACATTCCAATGCAAAGCCTTTTCTGTAAAAATCGTTGTAGTAACGGGATGCACCACGCAAGCCAATCATCGGGTTTTCTTCATGTGGTTCAAAATATTTTCCTCCAATCAAATTTGCATATTCATTGCTTTTAAAATCACTCATCCGAACAATCACATCTTTCGGGTAAAATGCAGCTGCAACCATCGATACTGCTTCAGCAAGTTTGTTAATGAAATATGTTTTGTCATCCGTATAATCTTTTACAAGTTCGTTTATTGCTGTTCTTGTTTTTTCATCCGTAATTTTTTCAGGTTCAAGTAAAGCTAATGGATGAATACGAATGCTGTTGCTGATAGCAAATTCCAAGCGTAATAAACCAACCCCCTGATTAGGGTAATTGCTCAGTTCAAATGCACGTTCAGGATCCGCAAGAATAAACATCGGATTCGTCTTTGGCATGGGTAAGCTGCTATAATCCTGTTCTTTTATACTCCATTTTAAAATACCATCATAAATATTTCCTTCTTTTCCTTCTGCACATGAAACAGTTATTTCCTGTCCATCTTTAATTACATCAGTTGCGTTTCCACATCCTACCACAGCAACCGTTCCTAATTCTCTTGCTACAATTGCAGCGTGGCTGGTTCTTCCACCTTTATTGGTAATGATTGCTGCTGCCTTTTTTAATACCGGATCCCAATCAGGATTCGTAATATCAGTCACCAATATTTCTCCTTTTTGCAATTGATCTCCATCCTGTGGATGATTAATAATACGTGCTTTTCCTGAAGCGATTTTATCACCCAAGGCAATTCCTTTTGTAAGAAGTTTACTTTTTTCCTGAAGAGAATAGATTTCCCGTACTTGTTTTTTTTCTTTTTCGCGTACTGTTTCAGGTCTTGCCTGTACAATATAAAGTTGCTTGTTGATTCCGTCTTTTGCCCATTCAATATCCATTGCCTTGCCGTAGTGTTCTTCAATTTTGTAACACCATTGAGAAAGCTGGATAACTTCATTGTTTGTAAGCGATAACTTTTTCTGTTGCTCTGAAGATGATTCAATATTTATAATTGTTTTTTCTGCAGACGCGCGTTCTGCATTTTCAACATATAACATCGTAAATTCCTTTCTTCCACAAATACTTTTTAAAATCGGATTTAATTTTTCAGCAAATAGGGTAGGTTTAAACACGAGCCATTCATCTGGTGTCACCCTGCCTTGTACGATGTTTTCTCCCAATCCCCAGCAACTATTTATGACGATGCTATTTTCAAATCCTGTATCAGGATCAATCGTAAATGCTACGCCTGATGAGGCCTTGTCACTACGCACCATTTGCTGAACACCGACTGAAATTGCAATGTCAATTCCTGTAAAGCCCATATCATGGCGGTATTTAATCGCGCGATCAGTAAATAAAGATGCATAACAAAGATGAATTGCCTCAAGCAATTGTTTTTCTCCGTTAATATTGAGAAAGGACTCCATTCTTCCTGCAAAACTTGCGGTTGGTAAATCTTCAGCAGTAGCACTGCTGCGAACAGCAACATCTAAATTTTGGATTCCACAATCATTGGAAAGTGTTTTATATGCTTCGTTAATATCATCAATTATTTCTTGAGGAAATGTTCCTGATAAAATCATAGTCCTTGCCGATTGGCCGATGGCAGCAAGATTTGAATACTGTTTTGTATCTAACGAAAGTAATAACTCATTGAGTTGTTTCTCTATTCCATTGTGCTCACGAAATAACCGATAGGCATCTGCTGTTAAAGCAAAGCCATTAGGAATGCCAATTCCTTTTGGGTTTAGCTGATTGTACATTTCCCCAAGTGAAGCGTTTTTTCCGCCAACTTTGGCAATATCCGTGATGCTAATTTGCTTAAAAAAAAGTATGTGCTTCATGTATTGATTATCTTGAATTACAATTGTCTAAAATTATAGTTGAGTATTTTTTTTGAAACGTATAAATCATACTGAAAGCATATAGGTTTGCACAAATTGATATCAAGAGAAAATTGATTTTTAACATTGCTTATTCTACAAGAAACATTTAATGAATAAATTACTTTGTGGAATTCGTTTTGTTTTTCTTGTTTTGTTTTTTAAAATAAGCTCTTAATAAGAAGTTGTGTTTTAATGCTTCCATATTCTGTTCAAACCCTTTCGTTCCGCTCTTAATGTTCTCCATGCTTTTATTTAGGTTAGGAACAAATGTTGTATCTAATAATAGAGCTCCTAATGTTCCTTCTCCATTTTCTATTTTTCGGGTAATATTTCTAAGGTCACCTGAGATAAGTGCCATGGTATCGGATACAACATTAATATTTACAATCGTTTGGTTTAACTTATTGGCAAAAGAAGTATCTGTCAATAAGGCACCTATTGACCCTTTTCCATTTTTAACTTCGTTCACAATCTTGCTTAAATCACCTGTAATCGTTGCAGTACGACTGCTCGTCAACTTAATATTTACGATTGACTGTTTAACATTATCGACAAGTATTGAATCCGTGAGTAAGTTCCATAATACATTTGGGCCGTTCAATCTTTCTGTAACAGCTCTAAGGTTTTTAGTGACGGCAGAAGCATCATCTATTGTCTGGTTAAGCGATCTTACTATCTCATCCATTCCAACTACAGGCTTTGCTTCTAATACATCGCCTTCCACTATAGGCTCTGAGGAATCACTCATAGGATGCATGTTAACCACCTTATTTCCCATTAACCCATCTGTTCCTACACTGACTAAAAAATTTTTTCTGACATACGGTTGTGATTTTCTTTCAATCAACATTTCGACATTTATCATTTGATTCGGTGCGAGTTGTACGCTTTTAACGGTACCTATATTAATTCCGCCTAGCCTTATATTATTGCCTGATTGCAGACCACCAACATCACTAAACTTAGCACTAATTTGTATCGTAGATCCGAATAAATTTTTTTTACTCCCTAATAAATAAAAAGCAACACTCAGAAATAGTGTTCCTAAAATTACAAAAATTCCGAGTTTAATATTTCTACTAATTTCCTTTGTCATGTTTATTCAAAAAATGATTTAACAATTTTATCGTTGGATTTTACAAGTTCGTTATAGCTTCCTTCTGCGTATGCTTTACCATCAACAAGCATCACTATTCTATTGGCAACTATTTTAACACAATAAATATCATGTGAAATTATAATGGAAGAAGTGTCGTACTTTTTCTGAATATCAATCATTAAATTACTAATTTCTTTTCCGGTGATTGGGTCCAGGCCTGTAGTAGGTTCATCATAAAGAATAATTTTTGGATTCAATATCAAGGTTCTTGCTAAGGCAATTCTCTTCTTCATTCCACCCGATAGTTGTGAAGGCATAATTTCTTCCGTATTGGGAAGTCCGACATTATTCAATGCTTCACTTACCATTGCATCTACTTCTTCTTTTGATTTTTCTACGCCATGCCTTCTCAGTGGAAATTCAAGATTTTCCCTAACTGTCATTGAATCATATAAGGCATTGCTTTGAAATAAAAATCCGGTATCCTTTCTTAAAAGATCCAATTCATCAATACTTAATTCAGAAACAACTTTATCCAGAACTTCAATGTGACCGGAATCGGGTTTAATCAGACCAATTATACATTTAATGAGTACGGATTTTCCGGAACCAGACTTACCAAGTACAGCAAGATTCTCGCCCTTATACAAGGTCAAATTAAAATCCTGCAATACTTGTTTTTCACCAAAGGCAATCGATAAATCTTTAACCTTTAATACAATCTCTGTGGATTCCGAAATGTTTGTTTTATCCATAGAAAATTTTGTCAGGTCAATCCGAAAATGTTGGCAAATTGAACTGCCAGTAAATCTAAAATAAAAACAAGAAGGGATGACACAACTACTGCCGAATTTGCAGATTGCCCAACACCTTCTGTCCCCTTATCAGAATTAAATCCTTTATAACAACCAATAATGCCAATTGCAAAACCGAATAAGAATGTCTTAGATATAGAGGGTAATAAATCTTTAAATTGCAAAGTTTCAAACACCTGATTCCAATATAACTTCCAACTCACAACACCATCGATGTTAGCTCCTAAATAAGCTCCATATAAGGATATAACGTCCGCAAAAACGGCCAATAAAGGAATCATTAAGGTGGTAGCCAAAACCCGGGTAACCACAAGATATTTAAAAGGATTTGTTCCGGAAACTTCCATGGCATCAATTTGCTCGGTAACTTTCATCGAACCCAGTTCGGCCCCTATTCCGGAACCAATTTTTCCTGCACAAATTAAGGCCGTTATAACCGGAGCAATTTCCCGTATTAAAGATACAGATACCATTTTTGGTAACCATGCTTCCGCTCCAAACTCAACCAGTGTTGGCCTGGATTGCATCGTAATCACTAAGCCCATTATAAATGCAGTTGTTGCTACTAAAGAGAGAGACATGTAGCCTATATAATAGCATTGCTTTAAAAATTCTTTAAATTCAAACCTTGGCTTAAACAACTCCCGGAAAAATCTACCCGCAAACCAGGTCACGTCTCCGACTTCATTTAGCAATATATTTATTATAGAATTTGGCATGCGATCAAATTGACATTAATTGTAAACATTTTACCCAATTATGTTCTGCAAATCTATTCATTAACATGGAGATGACCTTATAAAAGAATTTTACTTTTGAGTTAAAAGAATTTGGATTTTACTTAACATTACTAATTCCGATTTATTGTTTTTCGAAAATGAAAAAGCGATGGCGCTGGTTGTGTTAATTATCCAATCATTTATAGTCTTTGAGAACATATCCTTATTGGACTCATAAAAAGCTTTAAATTCGTTAAAACATTCTTGAGGGTCCGGTGATTGCTCTAAGAGGGAATAAAAATAATTCTGGATTTTTTGGGCACTATCTTCTTCGAGGTCCTTCAAGGACTTCTCTGCGATCAACCAATCCTTTTGAAGCAGTTTCCGAACGTTAAGAATCTCCTCCTTTTGTACCACTTTGTCGCAGGCAGCAACAGAATAGAGTATATTTCCTATGTTACTGTAAAAAGATGCAATTCGGTTTTCAGAATTCACAAGGCTGCAATAAATTTATAAGCTTTAATCGGTAGCATTTTGATCAAAATACCATATTCTCCTGTCACAAAGAATCCAGTATTTACAATAATCCATTCTAAAGGTAAGCTACCTTAGTTTTGGTGGTGTTGATCAATGTCAACTTCGTAAATGATAAATATCAAAAATTCTTTCAAAAAATCTATTGGTGAATAGGGGAATGCATCATTGAAAAAACATCTGTTGGTTTCGCAAGGAGAATATGTTATTGTTGTTAAAAAAATTGCACTCTCATTTGCAATCATTAATTAATATTTTTTTAATGATTCTTGCAAAAGAAAGTGCAAAAGTGTTAGAGTCAATATCCAATTAATATATTTCTGATACTTTGTAATGAGTTATTATTTTTCAATAAAAAGTTTTCTGGCACTTACAATATCATCAGTTTGAACTTGTACAAGATAAGCTCCCGGATCAAGATGTTTAGTATTTACTTCTATCTTTTCTGTTTGTGTAGGATTGGTTTTGAAAACCAATTTGCCGGTGATGTCGGTTATAGTTACGGTTGTATTTTTACCTGCCAATAAGGGATAACTGATAACTACTTTTTCATTTGCAGGGTTGGGATATAAAGTGAATGAGTTCTTTTCGTTACTTAAGTTGTCAATACCCAAAGTTGAGCAGGCATAAATATCTACGGTATTAAAAACTGTGGGTAAGTCTGTACCACCTGCCACAAATAACTGATTGCCGTTTGCCACAACTTCGTGATTCACTAATGCATGGCTTGGAATTTGTTCCAATGTCCAGACACCGCTCACAGGGTCATAAATATCAACAACATTCGAGGCAGTTTCCCATCCTCCCGTATTAATGTTAAAATTACCACCACCTACAAAAAAAGCTTTTCCGCAGGCAGTTGCAGCCATATCAAAAAGCGCTCTTGGCACAGAAAGCCTTGATGTTGTCCAAATGCCAGTAGAGACATCGTATATATCCACTCTGTCGGTGGGAGTATTTGCAGCTGTCATGCCGCCAGCAATAATGATTTTATTTCCTACTGCTGTTGCAGATAAAAAGACTCTCGCTAAAGAAAGAGTGTCAGTAGTCCACTGTCCGGAATTAAAGTCATAAATATCTACAGCATTTGATGGAGGATTGCCAAAGCCAGTAAATCCACCTGCAAAAACGACTTTGCGACCTGCAACTGCATATCCCATAGCGCCCCGGGCCGCGGATAGTGAATCTGTTGACCAAACTCCTGTTGATGTATTGAATTTATCCACAGTTGAATATGGGCGATTGGCTTGTATATCTAATCCACCTGCAAAAAGAACTTCATTCCCGTAACTTGCAGTAGCAATACCAAATCGAGGTACGGAAAGATTTGCTGTTGACCATTGTTGCGAGGTTGTATCATAAATATCAACATCATCAAAAACTTTCGATGTAATTGCGTTAATTCCGCCGGCAAAAAATATCTTGTTGCCATTGGTTATCCCAGCTGTAAGTTCTCTTGCGACAGCTAAATTGTCTGTAGTCCATTGTTTCGAATTTACATCATAAATATCAACAATTGCCGAGGGCAAAATATTATTTCCTCTTGCACCGCCGGCAAAATAAACTTTTGACCCAATAGAAGCTGCGCCCATTCTGATAGCTGTGGTTGATAATTTTGATTGTGACCATGTCCCTTGTCCATAAGAACTAAAGATGGTAGAAATAAGCAGAATCATTAATAATGTAATTTTTTTAATCATAATAATGTTTTAGGTTTATGTAAATGAATAGAGTTGAATTATTATTCTGTAAATTTATTACAGATAATTACTGAAGTGATGACATTGGTCATTTGCTTAAATAATTTAAATCATACAGAAATGATACTGAAAAGTATTATTGTTGAAAGCTGTTATGGAGAAGTGATAGTCGAACGTCTTTGATACTGCTTAGAATGGAGTCATTTTAAATTCGCAGAATATTTAATCAGAGAAGAAAGATTATGCGTATTACTGCAATAGGCTTGGTGGTGAAGTACATTTAAAAATTGTAAATTGTCTGCCAGCAATAATGTTTTTTAGTTGCTTAATTATCTTTTAATCAGCCCGTACATGAGGGATCAGCACACTATCGCAAAACCCGTGTTTTATGCATGTGCTTTCATATTATTATTGGTTTCCCAATTTCTGGAACAAGGCATTTTATTTTATTTCCTTTTAATCCTTTCGCAAAATCACCAAAGTCTTTGTCAAGTTTATGTACCGGAATGACAATTTTAGGACTAATTGCTTTGGTTGCTTCAAGCGCCTCATTTGCGTCCATTGTAAATTTTCCACCCATTGGCACGAATGCAATGTCAATATTTTTTAGATTTTTCATTTCGGGTAAATAGTCCGTATCCCCCAAATGATAAACTCTAAGTTTTCCAAGTGTCATAACATATCCGCAGCCCTTACCTTTTTTATGTTGCTTACGTGTTGATGAACCGTCTACAGTATTGTAAGCGTCAACCACCTCTAATTTGATATCTTTATCAATTTTAAATCTATCACCAATTTTAACTACCTGAAAGCTGTCTCTAAGTTCAGGCAAACAAGACTTTGGCGCAAATACCTTGGTTTCCTTTTTCCTTAGTCTATCGGTAGTTACTTTCTTGCAATGGTCTTTGTGATGATGTGTAATACAAATGATGTCCGCTTTTTCAAGATTGTTTGGAAGTCCGTCTATTGGGCCTGGCCATTTAGAAAATTCCGTCTTGTCATGATAATTTGTAAAATAGGTAGTCAGATAGGCTGGGTCAAAATAAATAACTTTCTTGTTCGTCCTTAAACGTATCCAAGAATTTGGAAACCATGTAATGTCAGTCTGTCCTTTAAGCATTGTAGGTAAGGGTTCCGTGATTGGTGTGACCGCTTTG
Organism: Saprospiraceae bacterium; assembly: GCA_013140975.1. GTDB lineage: Bacteria > Bacteroidota > Bacteroidia > Chitinophagales > Saprospiraceae > Vicinibacter. Next base: position 54,952 of record JABFRV010000041.1, on the reverse strand, counting down.
GCGGCACAAGTTGTCGCGGATATTTCGCACTAAAGTACTATAGAATTTCTAATCTTGAAACTTGAAAACTTTTCGTGCTTTAACTTGTATTTGTTCCGTCCAGGAGGGGAAGATTTCATCGAATAACTTCAGTCTCAATATAACCAATCCGATGTTATGCTTAGTATTTTCACTTTTTAATAATAATACTTTATAATTAGTTTCAGTTATTTGCCCACTTTCATTGTCTTCAAATTTGTACTTGAACTTTTTATCGCCTCTAAAATGTTATTTTACTAAATGTAATTATGTTATTATAACTATAACATTGTACAGTAATATTACTACTTATCTAAATTCTTGGTAATATTGAACCCAATAAATAATGCAATTCCGGCCATAGTAAATATGCTGGCAGGATAAATACCATCAGCGCTAAGTGCAGTGTAAGCTGTTAGTAAAAGGCCAATGAAAACCCCTGATCCGATTCCCATTAATAACAGAGAGAGATTCAGAATGAGTACTTTTGAAGTGGAAATTCCAGATTTATTTCCACTAACAAAGATTTTTGCATCTGCTCCTTTTTCTATTAAGGCTAATCGCTCACGGTTACGGGTTGAAAAATAAAGATAGCAAACTCCGAATATGAGTAAAGCGAAACTTATGGGTACGATTATTTCTGCTTCCATGTTGTTTTGTTTAAATTTAAATATGAATAATTGTTTACAGAGACTATGACGATGGCTTTGTTTATGAGGTTACAGGATTTACCATTTATTTTTTTATTGAGTATCTTGTAACCGAATTCATTAACTTGTCGTCCAATATAACTGGTGAGCCAAATAATAGAAGATCAACATTATATAAATCTCATTGTCGGAGGTGATGCAAAGGCATTTGCAATCCTGGTAGATAGATATAAGGATATGGTGTATACACTAAGTGTAAAGATGCTGAAGAGACCGGAAGAGGCAGAAGAAGCCGCCCAGGATACCTTTGTCAAAGTATATCAATCTTTAAATAAGTTTAAAGGCGAATCAAAATTTTCGACCTGGATTTACAAAGTGAATTACAATACTTGCTTAGATCGGATAAAAAAATATAAAAAGGAGCATGAGGCGATTCCTCTGGATGATTGGTCAGAGAGTAAAATGGAAGCAATAGGAAATGTTTTGGATTCCATCAGCGAAAAAGAACGAACGGATACAATTCAGGATTGTATCCGCTTATTACCGGAAGAAGATGGATTTTTATTAACTTTGTTTTATTTTGAAGAACAATCCCTGGAGGAAATTTCAAAGATTATCGGAATTACTCCAAACTATGTTAAAGTGAGATTATTTAGAAGCAAAATAAAATTGACTTCAATATTGAAAAACCGATTGGAGCCAGAAATATTAGAATATTATGAAAGCGAACGAAGATAAAGACCTGGAAAAATTAGTCCACAATATAATGAGAGGAGCTTCATTGGAATCTCCCGCAGATGATTTTACTTCAAAAGTGATGTCTCAGGTTTTGGCAACGAAAACTAGCGATATCACTGTTTACAAGCCCTTGATTTCAAATTCAGGTTTTATTGCAATTTTCACTTGCATTTTTTCTTTTATTCTATACCTGATCCTTAATACTCAATCCCAGACTAAAGGTTGGTTTAGTAAAAATGAGTATCTATCAAACTATAAGGATAATCTTACCGGATTATTCGATTTTTCGTCTGTAGCAACCTATGCGGTGGTGCTTACGACAATAATGTTTTTTATTCAAATTCCTCTTTTGAAAAATTATTTTGATAAACAACTGAAATCCGGGAAGAATCAAATATCCATTTAAGTAAAGGGTAAAATTATTTTATTTTGATTCTTGTTTATCAGTTTGTTATTGAGAACTGTATTGTTTGAATTTTTTCTAATGAATAATATCTTTATGAAGATAATTGTCTTATGAAGGTTTTGTATTATAAAGTCAAATTAATTCCTTAAAAATAAGATGAAATACCAAAGCTAAATCCTCCGGTCTTAGAAGGATCATTATCCAAAACATCTTTTTGTAACTGATATCTGTAATTGAATCGAAATACAGTTTGAGCAGTTGGTCTGAAGCTAATTGCCGGCATGACGCTCCATAAATTATCGCCAATATTATCTCCCGTTTCGTTAAACGTCCCAACGTTCCAGTCTACATATTCCAATCGACAAGATAGGTTTACGACTGCTTTATCCCAACCTAAAATTTTTCTCTTGAATATGGGTTGAACAATATCCAGAAATCCACCTCGCTGTTTGTTGCCGTATTGTTGTGTAAAGCTAGATGGTACATCAATATTTATCCATGCCCATTCACCCGTGATTGTTGTATTTATTTTTGGCAGTGTTGTGTTGTAATCCATTGCAAAAACATGTAATTGTCTTTTTTCGTCTAAGACTATACCATCATTTTTATAAGTGTTATAATTTCCTCCCATATAACTTAATCCAAGTTCACCAAATTTGGAATGGCGTGTTGCAATCTTAGTTGTCAACAATGCGTTTCCTTCTTCAAAACGTTCTGCACTGACTTTGGCAGCGGGAAGAAATGTTTTGTTCATTTCATTATCTATTATGTCATCATTAAAGCCACCCGTCAGGTAAGCTTCGTAGCCAAACATCCAATTGTTTTTATATGTCTTTCCAAATAATCCAAATCCGGCATTGCTCCAGGTTGCAGCTAACATTTGCGTTGCGGAAATTGGTCTATCGGTAAACTCCCATCTGGGTCCGTCGTGATTTTGGTTAAATGATCCGATAGGGTTCATAACAATACCGCCACGTAGATTTAATAAGGGATGAAATTCCACATCAATGGAAGCAAACTCTACACTAATTTCCTTACCACCTTCTTCCAATTCTATTTCACTCAAAAACTTTATCTTCTTGCTAATTGTCGATGCAACAAACAAAGTCATTCTTCGCATTTGAAATTGATGTCCCTCGCTTACTCCGTCTGTGCCTATATGTTGCCAGTTTACTTCAGCATAACCACCCAATGAGACGGGTAGTTTTCCAATTCCTAAAAAGGGTCTATTGTAAACAGCATCCATATTTAAAGTCTGTTTACCTGTGTCTGCAATAACATTATTTAATAAAGTGGAATCAATCTGGGCAAAAGTTAATTGGGCGTACATGCACGCAATGCAGAAGAGTACTATCTTTTTTATCATGATTTTAATGAGATCTTTAATTGATTATTTTCTGATATTACCGGAAATGTTCGCAATGCTTTGCTTGCCGGAGAATTTTGTACGTTGCCTTTGTTGTCAAATTCGCTGCCATGAGCAGAGCATACTAATTTGTCACCATATGCAGTAAGTTCTACTCCCTGATGAGTACATTGCATGTACAATGCTGAATATTCTTTTTCGGAAAATCTAAATATATAGATGGGATATTTTAGTTTTTCATTTTGTATTACCAAATAATTTCTATAAGCCTTCTCAGATTTTTTTACTATTTCGAAATCCTTAAGTGGTACAATAATATTTTCACCAACGATTTGCGCTGCAATAATTTTACTGCCGCTACAGCTTTGTAAGAGCAGGCCAAATGCACTTGTGCTTAAACAAGCAAGGCCACAGGTTTTTATAAATTTCTTTCTATTCACTTTTTAAACATTTTTATTTATTGGCTAGTAATTCTGTTTGCATTTTAGAATTTATCCTTTGAATATGTTTATAAGGATTTTAAAAATTGAATTAATTTTTCTTTATCAGTAGCTGACAATTGTTGAAAGTTGTTTTTGCTCTGCGCTGCTTCTCCTCCATGCATTTCTATAGCTTCCTCAATACTTTTGGCCCGGCCATCGTGCATTAAAAAATATTTACCTCCTTGTGATCCGGGAGATAATCCTAAGCCCCAGAGTGGGGGTGTGCGCCATTCATAGGTTTTCGCACTTCCTTCCGTATAGCCATCATCCAGATCACTACCCATGTCATGTAATAACAAATCGGTGTAAGGATAAAATGTTTTATATGATAAAGCAGATATAATGGAGAAGTCTGTTTGCAATTGTGGAACATGACAGGCTGCACATTTTATTTGAATAAATAAATTTTTACCATTCTCAATTTCTACATTTTCTGTTTCTCTTTGTATAGGAGCTTTTAGCATTTGTAGATATGCTACGACATCTCTTACCGTTTTGTCAGATACTTCGGGATCAATGCTGTGTCCGGAATAAACATCGATTGGATTAAAAGTTGAAGTTATTCCTATATCCTGATTATAAGCATTTACTGTTTGTTGTAATAAATTGAAAGTAGATGCCTTTTTGCCAAGGCGGCAGATGTATTTGCCATTTTGTGAAATCGCATTTTCCAGAATATCAACATATGAAGGAACTGTGTTCCAGTTTGGCACTCCGGATATTCCATCACCATTCATATCATTTGGATCTGACAAAGCAAGAATTGCAGAATCCGGAACCAATTCTATAAAACCTAATCCGGTATTGGCAGGAGGAGTAAATTTTGAGAATGTAGCACCTGTTGGAATTGTTTCCGGATTAAATCCTGGAATCGATCTGTTCTGTAATTGAGGTCCACCTAAATGTAAAAACTTGTTTCCTGTATGATCAACTTGACCAAATCTTGTAAGAGTAGTGAACGGTGTTCCTTTTCCATCTCCGGCATGACAGCTGCCGCAACTCGTAGCAACAAAGACAGGACCAAGCCCTTTGTCTTTTGTAAATATTTCATCATTAAATGCAATATCTCCTGCAAGGAATTGTGCGCTTTGTGCATTCGTTAGACCTTCAAGTGGTCCATCTAATATGTCTTCGTCAGCAGGTGCTGCAGGCTCAAGTTCAGAGCAGGCGACTAAGAACACAATCGATGAGATAAGGATGGATACTATTATATATGTTGGTTTTAATTGCTTAAACATGTATTGTATGGTAAGATTAGGCAAATATATAAAAGTTAGAGGTATCTAACAAATAAAGTTTGATTAATTTCTTATCTTTGTCAAAATTTTAAGTACGATTGAATGCATTACTAAGTCATACGGAAGAAAATTACTTAAAAACATTGATTAAGCTTGTTTTGGAAAATGCAAATTCTGAAGCAGGCACTAATGAATTGGCAAGTCATTTGGCTGTAAAACCTGCTACGGCAAATGATATGCTTAAAAAGTTGAAAGAAAAAGGACTTGTTAGTTATGAAAAATATGGAAAAATAAACTTAACAAATCAAGGAACCAAAATCGCTTTAGAAATCATTCGAAAGCATCGTATATGGGAAACTTTTTTGTATGAAAAATTAGATTTTAGCTGGGATGAGGTTCATGATGTCGCCGAACAATTGGAACATATAAAATCAGATAAATTAATCGATAAATTGGAAAAGTTTTTGGATTATCCGGAGTTCGATCCACACGGAGATCCAATACCCAATAAGGAAGGGAAGTTCAAGGTTCAACACAAAACCACACTAGCTGAGATTGCAGTTGGAAAATCCTGTAAGATGATAGCAGTAAAAGATAACTCAAATTCTTTTTTGCAATATGTTGTAAAAGTGGGATTGGGTATAAACAATGAAATAAAAGTATTGTCAAGACAGGATTATGATGCCATGATGCTAATAGAAGTTAATGGACAGCAATCAAGTGTTAGTCAAAAATTTGCAGAAAATATCTTTGTAGTTTTTGATTAATTGATGAATCAATATAATTTCGGTATTGTGCTTGTCAATAATAGTGATAGATACTTTTATTGAAGCATCCATTTTGTAGTCATGTAAAATAATTTTAATTTTATCTACTGATAGAATGATCTTCTGTCGACAAATATTAAATACTCATCGGTATTTCCATTAAAAGTACACGAGCGTTTTCGGATGCTTTTACTTTTATTGAGTCTGTATCCCAGACACCCATTCCATCTCTTTTGGATAGCTTTTCGTTGTTTATTTCTACTTCGCCTTCCAGGATAAATACGTAAACACCATTTCCTGCTTTTTTAATTTTGTATTCATCAGAAATTCCTTTTTTGAATTTTCCTAAATGGAACCAGGCATCTTGATTTATCCACACTCCATGATCGTCTTTATTAGGAGAAAGAACCTGATAAAACTTGTTTTCTATTTCAATATCTCTGATTGAAATTTGGTCGTATCGTGGAGTTACATTCTTCTTGTTGGGGAATAACCAGATTTGAAGAAATTTGACTTCTTTATTTTTATTTTTATTGTATTCAGAATGGGTAATGCCTGTTCCTGCACTCATAACTTGTACATCACCTTGTTTGATTACGGCTACATTTCCCATACTGTCTTTGTGTTCTAAATCTCCTTCCAATGGAATGGAAATAATTTCCATGTTGTCGTGGGGGTGTGTGCCAAAACCCATTCCGGGTGCAACAATATCGTCATTTAAAACTCTTAGCACGCCAAAGTGCATTCTTTCAGGGTTGTAATAATTGGCAAAACTAAATGAGTGTTTGCTGTGTAACCAACCGTGGTTGGCATCACCACGAGTACCTGCTTTGTGAATTACGGAATTCATTGTTTTATTCTCTTTATTTGGTAAATGATTAAAGCCTACTTGTTGCATTAAAGTATCGTAGGTTGATTTTTCAGTCTCGCTATTTTTTGCATTGAGCAATTGTGGAGCAATAGCCCCAACTGCGCCTGTAAGAATTGCTGATTTTAAAAATTCTTTCCGTTCCATATTATTTGCTTTAATATTATTTTGTAAAGATAGGTCAGTTTAGAAATCTTAGGAATATAAAAATAGGAGATAGCATATGAAAATCTGATGATTGAGAATCGTTGAATTCATATCTACATTTACAACCGTCCAATATAATTATTTATTTCAGGGCTGAAGCCCTTTATTTATAAGCATCTTTTAACCCCAAACTAAAGTTTAGGGTTAAAAATATATTCGCTTGATAGCCACTTATTTGGAATATATTTTGGACACGTATGATCTACATTAAAAAACCATTTTCAGCCACTACCGGAAGCGGAATATTTTTGTCGTTTATCATTTCTCTTAAATCAATCTCAATCCCGACTGAAATAGAAGTTATTGGGACATCATTGTAGGTGCCTTCAAATGGATTTTCCGAATAATCTCCGATTTTTTCCATAAGAAAAAATACCCAAATAATGAGTGCAGACATAATAGAACAAAAAATCTGACTCCAAATATTTCCGGTAAAGATTTCAAGTAATCCGAATGGAACAATTGTACAGAATACGAGAGTTAACCAAAGAGCTGTTGATGCGTATTGTCTTGGAAAAGGGAAATTTTTAATCCTTTCAGCTTTGCCTTGCCCATCATACAGATTGTTGATGTGCTTATGAAATTCCATATGCCTAAAATCATCAAAGTATCCACTGTTTTTCAGTTCTTGAAATCTTTCCGATTGTTTCTTTAAAATTTGAGTAGCTCTATTCGTAGTAGAGTTTAATTCTATGACTTCTGCTTCAGAAAGGTATTCGGATAACTCTTTATGAAGTTTGTTGTCATAATCTTCACACACAACCGGTGCGTACATTCCATTTATTCTATTTTCTATATGTTCCCATGGCTTGCTTAACCGAAGTTGGTGGCGAAGAGCGGTGAGCCATGCAATGTGTCTGTAAATTAATTCTTTTTTAATTACATCTGCATTATCACCTTGCACAAAAGAAGCTATAGCAACACCAATTGATCTGCTATCGTTAACAATTCCGCCATAAATTTTTCTCGCTTCCCATGTTCTATCATAAGAGCTATTGTTTTTAAAACCCAAATAGAATGCAACTGCAATACCAATTACTCCTATTGGTTGCCAGGGCAGAGATATTGAAAGTTGGAAATAATAAGTCAATAAACAGATAATTCCGGAATATAATAACCCTATAATAAATGGTTTTTTTGACCAGTTGAAAGTCATCCAAAAGCCATAATTTTTCTTCGTATACATTTATGTTCTTATAAAAAATTGAAAAAGAATATTACCTGTACTTTTTGAAAGATAAACTACAATTAGCAGGTTCAATCAAGCATGTTAATTCGCGTATCAGCATTTGTTTTTTGATTGTTTTGAAATTGCTATTTATAATTATTCACAACAGAGGGTCTTTTTGCAATACGACCCTATAGGAACATAATCGATTATACATTGTTGTGGGCAGCTTTGTTTTTTAATTCAATTTATTCCAATAAATTATACTGTTATCCCATTCCTTGCAAGATCCCGAATTGAAAGAACATTCTTTAGGCCAAGTTTAATAGAATTTTCTGGGCAACATTTCTTTAATTCTTTACGATCCGGAAATTCTTTACGCTTTCCGGCGTGCTTATAAAAAGAGACTGAAATACCTAATTTTGAATAATTACGGTTGTAGACAATCCTCTGGTAAGTTACAAAGTTATAATTTATTGACATTCGAAACTTAGAATAGGATTGATATCTGGCCAATTCGACTTGACAACCGGATATTAAGTTCTGACCGGGAGACTTCACTTCGACACGTGTAATATTCAAGGTTCAGGGAAAGACTGAACAGGTAGAAGGAACTAAACTTATATGTCTATACTTCCAGCTGTCAAATTAGAACAGTATATATGCAAATAATATTTATTTATGAGAGATTAAATGTACAGCATATCATAGTTCTTTGAATTGAGCGAATTAAATTTTTTATTTTCCTAAAAAAACCCCATATTCGCTGTTGCCAACAAACCTCCATTGAAACGAATCAAATCGATTCTAACTATATTGTGTTGCAATCTCTTGCAACTCACTGAAGCAAAGATAACAGATCTGGATCTGGATAATTTTTACAAAATGAATCCTGATCAACGTTTTCAATATGTACAAAGCTTAAATCTCGAATTACTAGACACTGCTTCATTTTTTGAAAGTTACCATGCTTTGATGTTTATCACCCAAAAGGAAAAAGACAATAGAACCAGCTGGGCGTTGCGATACGAGTATTTCTTGCAACGAGAAAATATGAAGTTTAGCAATACTGAGATGGCAGCACTTGTGGAGGACTTAAAGAATGAAGCGGTACATGCTGGCCTGGAAATTGAACAAGTAGTAGCAGAACATTACATTCTATTTTCTCAATTTGATTTAAAAGAGATTACTTATGAACAGTTGTATTCCGGTATCTTGAAAGATTTAGATAGAATGACGCAATTGGGTTTTGAGAACTTTAAACCGTATGATATTGACCAATTGTTGTTTCATTCTGGAAAATTCATCTATAATTTAGATAATTACAATAAAGCACTGGATATTTTATTAACAGCCGAAAAATATGCTGAGCCAACAATTAAAGGGTTGGTATACTGGACATATATTAAGAACCACATAGAGACTATTTATCAAAAAAAGAAAAACTATGAAAAAGGATTGGAGTATTCCTGGGAAATCTTCGAGACGATGCAGAATTGTCCAAGTTATAAGCCCGATCAAGTCAAATTTTGTAGTACCTGGCAAGGAATAGTTTCCATTGACATTGCTACAATGCTAACAGAGCAAGGAAAATTTTCTGAAGGTGAGATCATTGCGGATAAGGGTTATGAACTAATAAAAGGTGATACACAGACTCTATACGACATGTTACCGATTCTAATTTCTACCAAGCTTAAATTAGGTAAGATGGATCAGGTATTCTCTTTGCTCGAAAAAATGGAGGAGATTTTTAAAGTGAATGGTAAGTCGGAAGAATATTATTTCAAGAACCTGAATTATTTTGAGTCTGCTTCACAATATTTTGCAATGAAAAGTAATTATCCAGAAGCCCTTAAATATAAGAATTATGCGAATCTTGTCCGGGACAGTCTTGATCGGCGAAATGATGCTAATAAATTGAATAAGATCCAGCAACTTCATGATGCGCAAAAATACACGCAACAAATTCTTATGATTGAGAATGAAAAAGAAAGAAATAAATTGTTGCGTAATTCTACATTTCTTACTTTGTTATTTTTATTAATACTTAGTTATGTCAATTATAGAAAGCTTTCTTATAAGCAGAAGCTTTCAATTCTGCAATTAGAATCTGCGAGAAATGCGCTCAATTCATTCACGGCGAATATTCGTGAAAAATCGGAACTGGCAGAAAGGCTCCAAGCCGAGAATGAAAGACTCATGAATTCCGGAGAGCGAAATGAGTTTTTAGAAGCGCTCACACATAGCACTCTTCTCACAGAAGAAGCATGGTTAACTTTTCGTAACTTATTTGAAAAGGTGTATCCTGGCTATCTGGATGAACAAAGAAATATTCATAAAAACACAAGTCCGGCTGATTTACGATTGATGGCACTTGAAAAGTTAGGACTAAGTGACCGAGAGGCAGCTAAAATTTTGGGGATTTCAAGTAAATCTGTGCACCAGGCACGTTGGCGATTGCATAAAAAGTTAATAAAAGCCGATTCTTAATAATTGATTTTCAGTCGTTTGTAACTTCAGTTTTTCAAATGTAGATTTCTTGTAGAGCCTCTTTTCTAGGTTTTGAACATTCCATTATCATACTTTGCGTAGTAAAATATGCTTTGTATTTTTTTAAAGACCAAGATACGGGATGAAAAAGCAGAAGTCAATAGTGTCGGAGGCAACACTTAAGACTTTGTGTTTATGGCTATTGTATTCTATCATATTCATCGTATTTATCTATCTAATAAATGCTTATTTCGAATACAGAGACTCTGAGTTAGACAAAAAGATTGAGCAGCTCAAAGCAAAGTAAAAGATTAAGCCAAAATGTTTTTATTAAACCAATCAATAAACCAAATTTTTAGCAATGAAAACGAAGAAAACTTTCGAATGGAACTTCAAAAACTTGTTTTTTACTCTCGCTTTTACTATTCTAATACTTTCAATCAAGATTAATGCTCAGGCGTACACTATTGGCGGTGTCGTTTATTCGGTGTGCAGTTCAACTGAAACAGTTGTTGCAGATTTTAAATCGGCAGCAGGTGCTTTAACAACAGGGAATTATTCAGGAATGGTTCTTATTACCTGTTCAGGAACAGGAGCTTCTCTTGGAAGTTCAAAAGGAGATGCTTTTTATTTCAATATTCCTGGAAGTCCAACTCATCATGCTAACCACTATCAATTGGTAACCACAATTGAAGGCACGGTTCATCATTCAACAGGAAACGATGATGATGCCTATAGGCATATTTATTATAATGTGGATGCAGGAATAGAAGTTACAGCACCTTATACTCCACCTTACCAAGCAAGTAATAAATATACTTTCATTATTGACATGAACACTTTGATTCCGTCTAACCCTAATCCTGTTCCGCTTCGCGTCGGTGTCAACGATGGAATCTATTCGGACAATTTCTGTAATGGATGTGATAATTTTTATACCGTAAAAGTTACTCAGCTTTGTGCTTGCGGTGATGCAGATGGTGACGGTTATGCTGATGCTGACTGTGGTGGTGATGATTGTGACGACGCCAATGAAGACATCAATCCCGGGGTAGTCGAATCATGCAATGGACATGATGATGATTGTGATGATTTAGTCGATGAAGGCTTTGATGCAGATGGTGATGGTACTGCCGATTGTTTTGATGGTTGTCCTAATGATGCAAATAAAATCGAGCCCGGAATCTGTGGTTGTGGTGTTGTAGATACTGATTCAGATGGTGATGGTGTTGCTAATTGTATAGACAATTGCATGAATACAGCGAATGTCAATCAGGAAGATAGTGATTGTGATGGTGTTGGAGATGCATGTGATCTTTGTCCCGGAGGTAATGATAAAATAGATAATAACAATGATGGTCAACCGGATTGTCACGTATATCCCGGATTTAGCAATCTTCCAGCGTCCTGGAAATGTGGAAATAAAAATGATAAGGTTAGTATCTGTCATAATGTGGGATATAATCCTCATACAATTTGTGTAGCTCAATCAGCAGTAGCAGATCATTTAGCGCATGGTGATTATCTTGGACCATGTGATGAAGCGAGTTGTAATTCTAGCCTTAAAGCTGATGGATCAAAGAAAGTCTATTCCGAAATTATGTTTAATGATTCGGAGTCAAATATTGATAACATTCATATTTATCCAAATCCTTCTCAAGATGAATTTTATGTTCATTGTGAATATTCGCATGATTGTAATTTTGAACTTCAAGTAATCGATGCTTTAGGTACGGTAATACAATATTTGAAAATTACAAATGATTCACAAGTCAGTTTCGGAGAAAATTATCCCGATGGCTTATATTATGCAAGTGTAAAATATAAATCTTATACAGAAACGATCAAATTAGTTAAGCAAGGAAGAAATTAATTCTTCAAATGAATCAATTACTACCTGGTTCTAAAATATGCATTGAAAGTTGTAATGCTTTCTCTATGCATATGTTGGGGCATCTGGTAAAAATAGTAATCAATTTTAATTAAACATTAAATCAATTTTATGAAAAAAAATTTCATCTCAAAAATTCCAAACAATCGTTTGTTCATTTCAAAATGGTTTCGACAATTTTCATTGTTATGTAGCCTCTTATTTGCATTTCAATTAGATGCACAAGTAGCTGCCAAGGATCAGGATTATTCCGATCGATACAATAATCCTGTCAGCTTTCCTAAAGAACTTGATGCGGTAAATTTTCCGCAAGTTATGATGATGCCTCTTAGTTGTCAAAGTCCAAGTGTTTCAGAAGAACTCCTTACGAATGGAACATTTGAAACAGGAAATGCATCGGGTTGGACTATAAGCGCAGTTGGACCAGTAAGCCCAACAGGAACTTGTCCAAGCATGTCCAGAACTTGGAATGTTTCCACAGTTACATCAACCGGATGCTCTGATCCAGGTCAGGAATTCGGCGGTCTATATGCCATTTATTCCATGTATGATGGTGTTGCTGGTAATCAACATAGACTAAGACAAACCATCACTGTGCCTGATAATTTGGATAATGCTGAATTAAGTTTTAATTATGGAGTTCGATCATCTTATGGTGGTCAGGCTAGAACTTTTCAAGTTAGGCTTTATGATGTTACTGGTTCTACCTTGCTCGAAACTCTGTTTCTCTATAATTTAACAGGTTCACAGTTTTTTAGAACTGGGATTGTCCTAAATGTCTTTCCACAATTACATGCATATGAAGGCCAGCAATTGGTCTTTGAATGTTTGGTTACAATTCCTCAGACTTGGACTGGTCCAGCCGGTCTCGTATTGGACAATGTATCTCTTAATGTGTGTCATACTCCTTGTACGCCACCTTCATTTACTTCTTGCTCTATTGATATGCTGATGTCAAACGATGAAAATCAATGCAATGCTCAAGTACCATATACCGTTACAGCTGATGGTAATCCGGCACCTGTATTGAATTATACATTTGAAGGATCCACTATTGGATCTGGCGCAGGAACGGGTAGCGGGTCAACATTTAATGTAGGAACAACCACTGTTTTTATATCTGCTGAAAATGAGTGCGGTGTAGCATTATGTAGCTTTACAATTACTGTAGAGGATGTGGAGTCTCCGTCTGCTATTTGTCAAAATATCATTGTAGTTCCAAATGAAAATGGCGTTTATGCAATCGACGCAAGTGCTGTTAATAATGGAAGCAATGACAATTGTGGTATTGAAAGTATTACGGTTGATCCAAGTTCTATCCCATGTTTTCATGATGCTGTAGAACAAATAGTAACATTAACTGTAACTGATATTCACGGCAACAGTTCAGCTTGTACTGCAACGGTAACCTTAACTGGTGACGATGATTGTGACGGTGTTGGAAATTCTTGTGATCTGTGTCCGGGTGGAAATGATCAGATTGACAATAACAATGATGGACAACCGGATTGTCATGTTTATCCCGGATTTAGCAATCTGCCGGCTTCCTGGAAATGTGGAAATAAGAATGACAAGGTGAATATCTGTCATAATGTAAATAATAATCCTCATACAATTTGTGTCGCAGAATCAGCAGTAGCAGCTCATTTGGGGCATGGTGATTACCTTGGGCCTTGTGGAGAAGCCAATTGTAATAATAATCTTAAGTCAGATGGATCTAAACAATTATTTTCAGAAATTATGTTTAATAATTCTGAATCTAATGTTGAGCATATTCATATTTATCCGAATCCAGCGCAAGAAGCATTTAATGTAATTTGTGAATTTGAAAAGTGTAATTTTGAAATTCAGATCATTAATTCATTAGGTACCCGCGTTGAGACAATTAAAATTTCAAATCAATCTCAAGTCAGTTTCGGAGAAAATTATCCTGATGGCTTATATTATGCAAGTGTTAAGCACAAATCTTATACAGAAACGATCAAATTAGTAAAGCAAGGAAGAAATTAATTTTTCTAATAATTTGAAAATTGCCTGACTCCAAAATATGCATTGAAGATTGTAATACATTTTCTAATGCATGTTTTGGGGGACTAGGCATGCTTTGAGAAATCAATTCATTGAAATAAAGACTCATTTCCAAAATTTCTCACTTGGATTCACATTTTTAATAAATTCCTTCATTTGATTATGCCCTTGTTGTAATATTTCTTTCCACTTCGAATCATCCAGGAATCCAAATCCCTTTAGGTTCAGTTCCAGATAAAAAGTGGCATTTGATTTATTTTGAATTTGTCTTTGCACACTGTTTAGGGTCAGGGAATTAATTATAATGGATGACATACTTGGTAATTTATATTTTTTTCTTAATAGTAATTTATCCAAAAGCAATTCAGGGTTTGATGGTGTATCATCATGTTCAGATTTGTGGAGTGTGCTGCTTGACAAGGAGATTGCGATTATATAACCTACAGGAAATTTATACATCGATTGAATCGGAAGGTTATCCATTACACCTCCGTCAACATGCAGCTCATAATCAATAATCTCAGGTGGAAATACTCCGGGTATTGCAGCGCTGGCAAGAACTTTTTTACTTGCTAATCCCTCTTCATGCATGCTCAGTTGAGCCGAAGAAAAATTCGAAGAAACGCAATAGGTCTTTGCCCAAAAATCTTCAAGACAAAGATCGCCAAATAATTTTTGTACGTATTTCTTAATTTTTTTTCCTGTTAGAAGTGATATGACAGGAAAAGTATAATCGTTCTTTGTCAAATTTTTATTCAATGGATCTTCTTCATAAAATTTTATTTTTTCAAAATCAAAATCCAAACTGGAAACTGTTAAGCCTGAAAAGGCTCCCGAACTTGTGCCTCCCAGAAAATCGATTTGAATACCTTCTTCTAACAAAGCTCTGATTGCTCCAAAATGAGCATAACCTTTAGCACCACCACCACCTAATACTAAACCAACTGCTTTATTGGTAATGATTCTGCAAAATCTTGCTGCATCCCGGGTATGGTGTTTTCTAAAATGAATATGTAAATCTATTTTTCGTTTCTCCAACCATTTTTTAGTATTCTTTGCATGCGGTGAATTTTCCGGATGTAGCAACAATAAGTATATCTTCTTTCTTAATACATTATCCTTGTATAATTCCAGATCATTTTCTATCTCATAAATTTCATGTTTTCCATCAAATTCTGCTGCAATAATCACCAGATCAGAATATATACAGCATTGTTTAGACCATTCAGGTTGATCCAAATTACACACAAAAAAATTCAAAGAATCGTTTTCTTCCAATTTCTGAAAGAATGCATCATAATTCTCATCCTTTAAATCAGAACGATTATGTAATTTATAATTTATACCAGACTTTAAAAATTGATTTTCAATAAGCTGAGTCCAGGGCGTTAAATCAGGATTTTCCTGTAAATTAATAATAGCTATATTCTTAGGGGCATTCTTTATGTTGTCTTGCAAGCTATTGCTCTTAAGTCTTTTGATAGTAATAGCCGTCAATTTCTGAGCGAACTCGGGTTGAAGGCTTATAATCTTATAATATTCGTTTTCATTTATTTCCAATACTACAGATGGTCTCATTGCAAATACTGTTGCTGATCTTGGATCATTGGTGAAAAAGGCAAACTCCCCAACTGGTTCGCCCTCTGTGATATCACCCAATACTTTAAATCCATTATCTTTTTCCGTTACTGCCCTTAGCCTTCCGGAGAGTACGATAAAAAAATTCCTTTCGTTCTCTCCCTGTTTGAAAATCGTTTCCCCGGTAATAAATTTAATAATGTGTCCGGTGATTTGTAAGATTGCATTAAAATAGTCTTAATGACTAATTAATCAAGTTTCATATGATCAACAATTTCAAGGCCATAGGCTTCAACTCCTATGTTTTTTCGAGGCATGTTCGTAATTAGTCTGATTTTTCGAACTCCCAATTCTTTTAATATCTGACTTCCAATTCCAATTTCTCTTTGATCCTGATCAGTGCGTATTAGTTTTGGCTTGTCAGTTATAATTCTGCTTAATGGATCCTTTTCTTTTTTCTGATTGGATAATAAAACCAGAACCGCACAAGATTCTTTAGAAATACTTGAAAATGCTTTTGATAATACTGAGTTTTCTTTATTCAGAATGAGGTCTAATAACTCGGCCATGCTATCGCAATATTGTATTCTAACGGGTATTGGTTCATTGCTATCAATATTTCCTTTGACGATTGCAATATGCTTATCATCGGAATCAATCTGACCAAATTGAATAATTTCAAATGTATTGTCTCCAAATTTTTGCAAAGATTGATGTTCAATTCTGATGAGCCTTTCACTTTTTAACCGATATTGAACAAGATCATTGATCGAGATAATTTTAATGCCGTGTTTTTTGCTTTTTTCAATCAATTCCGGAAGTCTTGCCATCGTTCCATCTTCATTGAGAATTTCAATCAATGCGCCACCTGGTTTTAATCCCGCCAATCTTGCAAGGTCTGTTGTTGCTTCAGTATGTCCGGTGCGTTGTAATACTCCTCCGTTTTTAGCACGCAAAGGAAAAATATGTCCTGGCCTTGCAAAGTCAGAGGCAACAAATTTGCTATCATTCAAGGCTTTTAATGTTAAAGCTCTATCATACGTGGAAATACCGGTACTGCAACCATGACCAATTAGATCTACTGAAACGGTAAATGCAGTTTCATGTAAAGAGGTGTTGGTTCTTACCATGAGTTGTAAGTCTAACTCATCTGCTCTTTGGTCTTCAATCGGCGCGCAGATCAATCCACGACCTTCTGTAGTCATAAAATTTACAACCTGTGGGTTAATCGTCTCGGCAGCACAGATGAAATCTCCTTCATTTTCCCTGTCTTCATCATCAACAACGATGAGAATTTTGCCGGCTTTAAAATCCTGAATTGCGTCTTCGATACTGTGAAACATGGTCTCTGATTTTAATTAATTTCGGGAAGTAGGTTGCCATACACCCGAGCGAACTCCTTTGCAATATTGAATAAACCCTCTAAACAATGCAAAGTTCATTACAACGAAATAAGAAATATTGCGCAAGATAGGAATGCGAACATTGATATACTTTAATGCTCTGTCAGCAATTGGCAATAAAAAGAATGTCATTACAAACATGCCCAATAGAATCTTATAAGTTCCGCTAAATTGAAAAAATAAAATGAATGTGCAAAGGAAAGATATCAATATTAGTATTGGCGTTATCCATCGTATTACCTTATGAAAAATAAAACATAAAATTCTACTCATGGGACCTGAAAACAAAAAATGTGAGAAGTAATTAAGGTTTTGAAAATTGCCTGTTGAAATTCTCATTTTTCTCTTAAACTCTTCTCCAAGACTGCCGGGTAAGGATTCGAAAGCGATAGCGTCTAATGAATTTTTGGATTGGTATCCTGCTTCTAATACTTTCATGCTTATATAAAAATCATCAACCAGTAAATTGTCAGGGATAATAGGCATTAAATTAGACCGTAAAGCATAACAACCTCCAAATGCGCCCATCATATTTCCCCAGATTTCACCTTCCCAGTATTTTATTGATGTTTCAAGTTTAATATACGTTCTTTCAGAATTGGCAATATCTGCTGATTTTTCAGTAAGCGGTGTCATATTGCAATCAACAAGACCTATTGAAGGATCACTGAAATGCTTTACTAAATTTCTCATACAGTTTGCATCAAGAATGACATTGGCGTCTGTACAAAGAAGAAGATGGTTGGGATCGCCAGGACGATCCTTGGAGATAATTTGAACCAGATCATTTATAACTGCAGTTTTTCCTCGTCGCTTAGGAAATGTAATGTGATGAATATTACTATGTAAGGCTGATATTCTGTGAGCTATTTCATCACTCTTGTCAGATGAACAATCAGAGCCAATATAGATTTGAATTTTTTCGTTGGGATAATTTTGAAGAAGAAGACTATTGATTTTTTCTTCAATTATTTTCTCTTCATTATAGATTGAGATTACACAACTAACAATGGGTGTATATTCCAAATTTGTTAGTGATGTGCTTTTATGGCTTTTACATTTGTAGCGAAGAAACAAAAATAAAGGAAATAGGAGATAGGCTGTAAAAACGAGAAGCAGACAACCAATAAGAAGAATTTGTAAAGCCAAAATCACCAGACACTAATTCATTTTGTGCCCGTGAGTATTGCTTAATTTTTGATAGGCGTTCACAAGTTTGCCGGCAAGTTTGTCATTATTGAAATTGGATTTTAGAAAATTTCTTGCGCTCTCTCCGACTTTTTGTAATTGTGAATGATTTTGATAACACCAATCTATACTTTCAATATAATCCTCAATTGAATTGGCAATTATTACCTGTTTCATATGCTTGGCAGGAATTCCTTCAAGACCTATTGAACTGCTTATAACGACACGTCCTAAAGCCAATGCTTCCAATATTTTTACTTTAATTCCGGATCCGGCAAATAATGGAACAATGCTTATAGGATATTGAAGCATAAAATTTTTCGCATCTACTACATCATCATGATAATGTACACCATTAATTCTGATGTTTTTCAATTCGCTTGGTGCATTTCTTCCTGCAAAATGAAATTCTATATCAGGATGCTTAAGTTTAAGTTTAGGCCATACTTCATCGAGGAACCAATTTAATCCTTCAGTATTGGGCATCCAATCTAATGATCCAATAAAAGACAGTGATAATGGTCTCTGAAATGCTGAATATTCCGGTTCATATTTACCAAGATCAAATCCTACCGGTAATGCCATGCAACCATTTTTATAGCCTAAGGATTTAAAACGATCTAGGTCTCTTTCTGTAATCGCGATTAGAAAATCGTATTTGTTGAGTCTTTCAACTTCAAATTTTTTCAGTTTTTTCGCCAGGTAAGAAAGGTATAATTTCTTAGGAGTAAAATCAATCTGTTCCGTAATTCTATCCCAGATCTCATGTTCTATATTATGAGCACGCATGACCAGGATAGCATTGGAATTCGCTTTTATGAGTTCATAGTATGGAGCGAGATATAGAGTCTCCATCTGAATGATATCATAATTATTATTCTGAAGTAATTCTAACAATTTGGAAGCGAATTCATCAGATTGAAATCTGCTGATATGATAAGATTCCTTAGAAAACAGATTCTTGAAAGCATCCCATTTCTTAATCGTATTATCAATATCTACTGTATGAATTTCTTTATAATGTTTAAGTTCTTCAGGTATATTATCACCTAAAGCTTGATAATAGTGCTTTTTGGTATTCATTGTTAGCATACTCAATTCACAACCCATATCTGCTAAAGATTTAGATATATGTTGAATAGCTATTGACTCACCATCTTGAAGAGGGTAAGGAAACTTTTTACACAGTTGGAGGACTTTCATAATTGGCTTCGTCGGTTTAATAAGCAGGAATTATACCAAAAAACTTTTTCACGCTTATTAATCGATAACGTCTAATTTGTTCAAATTACTATGTGGATGAATAAATTTTTAAAAAATAATTAGCAAAAGTAAATATTCTATCGGATAATAAGCTGAAAAAAAATACGTTAGGTAGTTTTTACTTAATAAATTTATATTATATATATATAACTGTATTACAATATTTTATATATAATTTCTATGGTTAATTTCTATCATTTGTTTGAAAATTTATATATAAATTATAATAAAGGCTTACCTTTCATTTTGAATAAAAAATGAGATGATTAGTTGTCGTTCGCTGTCAAAGTCATATGATAAGGTTGATGTACTTCGAAATGTCAGTATAGATTTTGAAAAAGGAAGCCTTTCAAGTATTGTAGGAGCATCCGGCGCCGGTAAAAGTACCCTGCTTCATATCATGGGAACCTTAGATAAGGCAGATAAGGGGCAGCTGATTATTGACGGAACTGATACTTCAACCTTAAGCACTAAAGAACTATCCGAATTTAGAAACAAGCATATTGGCTTTATTTTTCAGTTTCATCATCTGCTTCCGGAATTAACTGCTATCGAAAATGCCTGTCTTCCGGCTTATATCCTTGGCGAAGATGAGAAATCAGCCAATCGCAGAGGGAGTGAGTTATTAGAAAGGCTTAGTTTGTCTGATCGATTGCAACACAAACCATCTGAGATGTCTGGTGGTGAGCAACAACGTGTTGCACTGGCCCGGGCTTTGATTAATAGACCAAAAATTCTATTGGCAGACGAGCCTACCGGGAATCTGGATCAGGCCAATGCGGAAGAAGTTTTACAATTATTATTAGAAATGCGGAGCGAATTTGGTATCACGACTGTGATTGTTACGCATGATATGAACATTGCATCTAGAACGGGAAGGGTACTTACTATGAAAGATGGGTTTATTGTCAATTAAAAATTAAGAATTACGAATTGAGTGTGGAAATGGTGTTTGGGTGTGTAATGAATAATAAATTTAGGATTTATTTTAATAGAGGGATAATTTTAAATTCGAAATACGGAAAACTTGAACAGGTAAAATGTGAATACTTAGCTATATAATTTATTATTTAATATTTATTACCTAACATTTGTCAGTCTTGGTGTAATTTTGCATAATTGAAGAGCTTTACTGCCATATCACTATTATTGATTTTTGTATCCGGGCATACAGAATTCCATCAGATTTATAAGTTGCCGGCGCTTATATCGCACTATAATATGGAGCATAAAGAAGATGGTTCCATTTTTGAATTCCTTCATGACCATTATAGCGCCAATTCAGATCATTCAGAAAGCGAAGAGCATTCACACCATGATCTGCCATTTAAAACAGAAAATTGTGCGACAAGCCATAATTTAGTAGTGGTTATTAGCAATTTTATCCTTCCTAAATTGAACCCTCAGTTTGTTAAACTCACTCTTTCAATAGAGTATAATAAATTTTTATATTATTCTAATTTTCCTAACAATATCTGGCAGCCTCCAAAGCCAATAGTATTCACTGCATAGTGAAATTTTAAGTTCCTCACTTTTTCTTAAAATCGAATTTATTAATAATAATCGTAGCAGATAATTCTGTAGCGGATATTGTGTATTTTTTAACTTGTTTAATATTTTTTGTAAAATGAAAAAATTAATTGTGGCGTTCATTGCAGCATTGACTATAATTAGTGGATGTAAGCATAATCACAATGATTCAAAGGGCCATTATCACGATAAAGATGGCAATCATATTTCTAGTCCTATTGAAGAAGATGTACTTAAGATGAGTAAGTTTACTCTATATACCAATAGGTCAGAATTATTTATGGGATCAGAGCCTTTCGTTGTAGGCAGAGAAAATCAAATGCTTGTACATATGACTTCTATTGGTGAAGTTTTTAAAGCCATTACGGATGGAACTGTAAGTCTTATAGTAAAAAGTAATTCAGATTCTATACTTGTCAAATCCGTATCACCGTACAGACCGGGTATTTTTAAA
This sequence comes from Saprospiraceae bacterium, assembly GCA_013140975.1. Classification (GTDB taxonomy): domain Bacteria; phylum Bacteroidota; class Bacteroidia; order Chitinophagales; family Saprospiraceae; genus Vicinibacter. Next base: position 33,219 of record JABFRV010000041.1, on the reverse strand, counting down.
TTAAGTTTTACTCCTGCGAAAACCGGAGTTATAGATTTGATTTTTAAAATTAAAACAGCTTCTTATGAAGACAGAATTACAATCGATAAGCTTCAGGTATTTCAGGATGTAAAATCAGCAATTGAAAGTCAGGCAAATAACAAGAAAGAAGCTGAAAATATCGCTTACTTAAAAGAGCAAGCATGGAATGTTGAGTTTGCCAGTACGGTAGCAAAGGTTCAGCCTTTTGCCGAAGTCATAAGAACAAGTGGACAGATTATTCCATCACCCAATGATGAAGCTACTGTATCAGCTCAAATAAATGGATTGATTTCATATGCGACAAAAAACCTTATTCCGGGATCAAACATAAAAGCGGGTTGTATATTATTTACTATTAAAAATAATGAGATAACAAAAACGAATTTAAGCACAGCGGTTCAACAAGCTGAACAAGATGTTGAAACTGCAAGAGCCCAATTCACCAGAGCCGGCGAACTTGTTAAAGATAAAATAATTTCTGAAAAAGAATTTTTAGAAACCAAGTTGCGATATGAAAATGCGCAATCTCAATTATCCAGAGTATCCGTCTCGAAAAAATTCAATCAGACTAAGCAAACGATAGTTTCTCCAATAAGTGGATTCATTAAGAATCTGCAGATAGAAAATGGACAGTTTGTTCAGGAAGGACAATCATTGCTTACAATTTCAAAAAGTAATCGATTACTATTGCGCGCAGATGTCTCTCAAAAGTATTTTCCAAAAATACACACTTTTAATGTTGCAAATTTTAAATACAATGACAATAGTACTGTTTTTAGTACCCGAACTCTGAATGGAAAACTAATATCTTCAGGAAAGTCAACTGTGGCAGGTTCAGCATTTTTGCCTGTGTATTTTAAAGTGGATAATAAAGCTGAATTTATTCCCGGCTCTATAGTTGAAGTTTTCTTGCAATCCGGATCTGCACCAAAATTGATTATACCATATTCCGCAATTCTGGAAGAAATGGGTACATTTTATGTTTATGTACAATTAGATGGAGAAGCGTTTGAGAAACGGCAGGTGAAAATAGGTGCGACGGATGGAATACATGTTGAAATTCTTTCAGGTCTTCGTGAGGGTGAAAGAGTAGTAAGTAAAGGAGCGTATCAGATTAAGTTATCAAGTGCATCAGGATCACTTCCTACGCATAGTCATGAGCATTAATACTAGAAACCATGCTAAATAAAATAATAGATTTTTCATTACACAATCGTTTGTTGATTGTAGTGGCAACAATATTTATGATTATCTCAGGTAGTTATATAGCCACGAAGATGGAAATAGATGTGTTTCCTGATCTCACTGCTCCAACTGTTGTAATTTTAACTGAAGCGCATGGAATGGCACCTGAAGAAGTTGAAAAATTAGTAAGCCTACCGATTGAAACAGCTGTGAACGGCGCTATGCATGTGAGAAGAGTGCGATCATCTTCATCTGCAGGAATTTCAATCGTGTGGATTGAATTCGAATGGAACACAGATATTTTTAGAGCACGGCAAATTGTCAATGAAAAAATTATTGCAATTGCCGAAGCTCTTCCTGATGGAGTTGGAAATCCGACTATGGCTCCGCAATCAAGTATAATGGGTGAGATTATGCTCATTAGTATAACTTCTGACTCTACTTCTCAAATGGATTTGAGGACGATTGCAGATTGGAGCTTGAGGCCAAGACTTTTAGGAACAAGTGGAGTTGCTCAAGTCATAGTAATTGGCGGAGATTACAAACAGTATCAAATTTTAGCTTCGCCACAAAAAATGGGAGCATATAATGTTTCTCTTTCAGAATTGATCAAAGCTTGCGAAGATGCCAATGGTAATTCTACTGGAGGATTTTTAAATGAATATGGTAATGAATATATAGTTAGTGGGATTGCGCGAACAAATGATTTGGCAGAATTGGGTAAATCTGTCATTAAATCTACTTCACGAGGCATTGTAAAAATTGAAGATGTTGCGACACTAAAAATTGGTGCTGCTCCAAAAATCGGAGATGCTTCATTGCTTGGCAAACCGGCGATCATTGTAACCGTTGGAAAGCAACCTTCGACCAATACACTCGCCTTAACAGAATCAATTGATGAAGCAGTCGCTGAATTAAGTAAGACTCTTCCTGCTGATGTAAAAATCAATACTCGAATTTTCAGACAAGCAGATTTTATTAATGCTTCTATTTATAATATTAAAAAAACCTTACTGGAAGGAAGTCTATTTGTCGTAATAATATTATTCGTTTTTTTGATGAACTGGCGTGCGACACTTATATCCATATTAGCGATTCCGGTTTCTCTGATTGTAGCTATAATCACTTTGAAATGGCTAGGATTTACAATTAATACAATGTCTCTTGGCGGTATGGCAATTGCAATTGGTGCTCTTGTTGACGATGCTATCATTGACGTAGAAAATGTTTTCAAACGACTTAAGCAAAATGCACTCTTGCCAATTTCAGATCAAAGAGGTGTTCTTAAAGTAATTTTTGATGCATCAGTTGAAATTCGTACAAGTATTATCAATGCTACACTCATCATTATTGTAGCTTTTGTGCCACTATTTTTTCTTTCCGGAATGGAAGGAAAATTGCTTGCTCCGCTCGGGATAGCATTTATTGTTGCACTTTTTGCTTCTTTAATTGTGAGTATTACATTGACTCCTGTATTAGGAAGCTATCTGCTTTCCGGAAGTAATATGTTAAAGAAGCAAGAAAGTGAATCCTGGTTAGTCTTGCATTTGCAAAGAATATATGCCGGTGTACTGACTAGAGTTATGAAGGCAAAGAAAAGTTTTTTAATAGCATCCATGATCATGTTGCTCGTATCTATTGTTGCTCTTATGCAACTTGGAAGAAGTTTTTTACCGGAATTCAATGAAGGTGCACTTGTAATTTCGGCAGTGAGTTTGCCGGGTATTTCATTGGAAGAAAGCAATAAAATCGGAACGCAAATAGAAAAAGAATTACTCAAAATTCCTGAAATAGAACTTACAACTCGACGAACAGGAAGGGCAGAGTTGGACGAACATGCATTGGGAGTGAATACTTCGGAAGTGGAAGCGCCATTCACATTGACAGATAGAAGTCGCTCTGAATTTATGAAAGATGTTCGTGACAAACTTTCCAATGTCACTGGTGCAAATATCAGTATAGGTCAGCCGATCGGTCATCGAATAGATCACATGCTTAGCGGAACCAGAGCAAATATTGCTATAAAAATATTTGGTACCGATTTATCAAAATTGTTTTCACTATCCAATGAAATTAAAAATCAAATATCTGACATTCCTGGTTTGGTGGATATCAGTGTAGAACAACAAATCGAAGTTCCACAAATTCAGATCAAACCCAAAAGAGATCTTCTCAATCACTACGGTATTTCTATTGGTCAGTTTAACGAATTTGTAGATGTAGCATTTTCAGGCGAAAAAGTTTCAGATATTTATGAAGGGAATAAAAGTTTCAATCTCATTTTGCGATTCGACGATATGAATCGCGGAAATATAGAGAACATTCGCAATACTTTGATAGATGCGGCCAATGGACAAAAAATTCCATTGCATTATATAGCAGAAGTGATCAGCACTTCCGGGCCGAATACGATTAGTCACGAAAATGTTCAGCGTAAAACTGTTGTATCTGTAAACGTAGCTAACAGAGATCAAAGAAGTGCAGTAGATGAAATTCGAAGTAAAGTATCAGAAAATATAAATCTTCCCGAAGGTTATCGTGTAGAATACGGTGGACAATTTGAAGCAGAAGCTGCGGCCTCAAAAACACTTATTATAACTTCCTTATTATCCCTGTTGGTAATATTTCTATTATTATTTCAGGAATTTAAAGATCTGAAAATCGCTTCCATCATTCTATTGAACCTTCCATTAGCATTAATTGGTGGTGTATTTAGTATCTGGATTACTTCCGGAATTTTGAGTATTCCGGCTATCATAGGATTCATAACCTTATTTGGTATTGCGACGCGTAATGGAATATTACTGGTATCCCGATACAAAACCTTGCAGGAAGAAGGACTGTCTATTTATGATACGATTATGACCGGGTCTGTTGATCGTCTTTCGCCAATTCTTATGACAGCATTAACCGCAGGCCTTGCGCTTATTCCACTTGCAATTGCAGGTGATCTTCCGGGTAACGAAATACAAAGTCCAATGGCTAAAGTAATTTTAGGAGGATTGCTTTCGTCTACCTTGTTGAATATTTTTATTATTCCTGTGGTATATTATCTAACAAATAAAAAAGTTGTAAAATGATTTTTAATAAGCAATTACTTTTTCCGTTCCTCTTTTTCTTTTGGTGTGAAATATACTCACAGACGAATGTGGAATCTGTATTGGTAAAAATTGAAACCAACAATAAAAGTCTTCGTGCAAATCTTCAATACTGGGAAGCCAGGAAAATAGAATATAAAACTGGTCTAAGTCTGCCCAACCCGGGAATTCAAGGACAGTATCTAATAGGTTCCCCGGAAACGGCCGGAAATCAAACGGATATTTTTGTCGTGCAATCTTTTGATTTTCCTACAGTTTATAAAAAACGCATGAAGCTTGCAAAAATGCAAGGAGAAATTTCTACTTCTTCCATTCAGGCGACTCGCCAAGATGTGTTATTGGAAGCGAAATTGATCTGCCTGAATTTAATTTATCTTCATAAGTTGAAAAATTTCTATTCACGAAGAAAATTGGACGTTGATAAATTACAGAAGGATTATCAAACTAAATTGGATAAAGGTGATGGCAATATTTTAGATCTCAATAAAATCAAATTGCAATTATTGGAAAATAATCAATTGCTTAAAGATAATGAAGTCGATATCGCAAAACTTCAAACACATTTAACAGAACTGAACGGTGGAGAAAAAATTACTTTTTTCGATTCGATTTATCCGGCTATTCCGGAAATTAAATCTTTTGAAATCGTAGAAAGAGAGTATGAGGCAGTTGATCCACAACGCTTGAATCTGGAGCAAGAGAAAAGAATCGCAGAAAAGCAATATGAACTTGCAAAATTCTGGAGTTTTCCAAAGTTTGAAGCAGGATATCATTATCAGGGAATATTGGGTCAAAAATTCAGTGGTGTACATGCAGGAATTACATTGCCAATCTGGGAACAGAAATACAGGACAAAGCAGGAGCAAGCCAAACTTTTATTTTCAGAATTAAATCTGGCATCTCATTTAAATGAGCATTTTTTTGAAATTAAGGAACTGTATGATCGGCAAGCCTCACTTCGGAATTCGTTGGATCAATACAACAACGCTATTTCGTCCATAAGCAATTCCAGTTTGTTGGAAAAAGCATTGCAGCTGGGTGAAATAAATGTTATAGAATATTTTTTGGAATCAAGTTTTTATCACAATGCTTTGTTGCATTACTATAAAACGGAGCTTGAGTATCAGATTGCGGTTGCGGAGTTAATGAAGTATAAGTTGTAAAAGGAGGGTAACGAGTAAAGTCGTGGGTCGTTAATATTTAGTCGCGGGTCGCGAGTCTCGAGTCGGGGTAGTGGAAGCAATATCAATTAGTGGTAGAATTTTGGATTTAACAGGTGAAATGACGATATTGATAGAAGTCAACTCTTCAACTCGTCAACCCAAAGTCCCGTCAACTGTCAACCCGTCAACCGTCAACCAAAATCGTATTCATCCAATTAAAGTATTCTTTATTGACTTTGAATTTGGTGGTTGCGATGCATGGAATTTCGTAAGAGTGATTTTTAGAGATATACTTACTGAGTTGTTTTTCAAGTTTAGGAATTGTTTTTAATAGTATTGTGAATTCACTTGCGTTTTCAATCTTCTTATTCCAGGGGAAAATTGAAGTAATCGGAAAGATATTTGCACATGCTGCTAGTTTAGCTTCGATGCATTTTTTAGAAAGTGCAATTGCCTCTTTTTTGTTTTTGCATGGAATATAAAATAATAGAATACTATTTTTCATCAGTTTCCGGGCTTGCTATCTTATTGAGGTTTTTATAATATTTGTAGGTTTCTATCTGTGAGCGAACTTTCTTCTCTTCAGTATTCTTCAGATATTCATTCATTTTTTGATATTCTATAGATCTTGCTTTCATATTGTCACGTAACTGTAAATCCAAAATATCTAATACTTCTTTTTTAAGTTTTTCAGAATATATTGGAAAAGCAACTTCTATTCGAAAATGTAAATTACGGACCATCCAATCTGAAGAGGATATAAAAATTTTCTCCTCGCCTCCATGATAGAAATAATACACTCTGCTATGCTCAAGGAAACGATCTACAATAGAAATGCCGGAAATATTTTCACTCATACCCGGCTTATTGGGTATAAGACAACAAATTCCTCGAACAATAAGATTTATCTTAACTCCAGCCTTACCTGCATCGTATAATAAATCAATCATTTCATTGTCCTGGAGTCCATTTAATTTTATAATTATTTTTGCCGGCTTACCAAGTTGTGCCTGTTCATTCTCAAAACGAATTAAGGCTCTTAACTCGTCATTCATGTTGAATTGTCCTACTAACAAATGTTGAAAAGATTGGGTAGGTAGTTTTGTATTTTCTAAAAAAGCAAAAACCCGTGACACTTCAAGTGTGATTTTATCATGAGATGTAAACAATCCATGATCCGTATATGCACGTGCAGTCTGTTCATGAAAGTTTCCGGTACTTAGATAGGCGTATTGAATTGTTTCGTTATTTCTCTTCTTGGTAATAAGAGCGCATTTGGCATGTACTTTTAAACCTGGAAAACTGTATCTGACTTTTATGCCATTCTTTTCCATTTCTTCTCCCCATCTAAGGTTGGCTTCTTCATCAAATCGTGCCTTGACTTCCAAAAAAACAAAGACGTTCTTTCCTTGCGCCGCAGCTTCAATAAGAGCATCAATAATTTTTGATTTTCTGGCTACGCGATATAAAGTAACTTTTATAGATGTTACTTCCGGGTCTGATGCGGCTTCATCAAAAAATCCAACGATTGATTCGTAATCATGAAATGGAAAATATAAAAGATGGTCTTCCTTTTCGACAGCATTTAATATACTTCCGTTTTGAAAAGCTGCGTAATGTATGGGTTTTAATAGTTTATTCTTTAAGTGTTTTAACTTGAAATCCGGAAAATTAAAAAAGTCAAAATTATTATGGTATCGCCCTTCAGGAGTCAAGTCTGTTTTTTGAATTTCCAACAGACGCAGAAAATAATGCAGCATTTCCTTAGGCATTGCGTCATCGTACACCAATCTGGAGGCAGGGCCTATGTGTCGTTTAATTAGGCTTTTCTTAATTTTATCCAGTAGATCACCACTGAATTCGTCTTCAATGTATAATTCAGCATCGCGGGTAATTTTAACAGAATAGGAGTGAATAACATTGTATCCGGGAAATAGCCACTTTAGGGAATACCGAACTATTTCATCCAGCAGAATAACATGATGTGAATCGTCCTTGCTAGGTAGAATGATAAATCTCGGCAAGTGATCAGACGGAATTTTTACAATTGCAAATTGTTCTGCTTCATCGTCACCGTCTTTGGCTTTTAAAATTATGGTTAGATAAAGTTCGGAATTATTTAGAAATGGTTTGATGCGATTTCCAATTAACAATACAGGTTGAACGAATGGCAACAAATTTTCACGGAAGAAAATATCTAAGAATTGTTGATGTTCTTTGCTTAATTCTCTGTGAGAATGTAAGAAAATATTTTCTTCTGCAAGTTTAGGAACAATCTCATTGTCAAATATATCATTAAATTCGGTGAGCTGTTTATTAACGATAGAGTAGAGCAGTTTTAAAAGTTTCTTCGGATCATAGTTAAGTTCACTTCTGGTTTTTTTACCAAGTTTCTCGATGTTTTTATGGTGTGCAACTCGTATGCGAAAGAATTCACCAAGATTAGAAGAGTATATTGCAAAGAACTTTAACCGTTCCATGAGTCTTACACTCGGGTCTTTAGCCTCTTGCAGAACTCTGTAGTTAAAATTTAGCCAACTGAGATCGCGATCTATATATTCGTATTCTATATTTTTAATATTCTCTTCCATATTTATGAATTCGTATGGCGTGTCATCATAATTTTTGTTAGTGCAATCATTTGTTCAGGATTAGGGTGATGAAGAATAAAATGAATTTCTTTTATTCCGCCGGATAGCATTTGTTCGATTCTCTCTGACCAGTTATCAAGCCTTTCTTGATCATGTAATGGATTGCCATCTGAAACAAAACGAACGAGTATTTTTTCACAACAAATATTATTGTGTAAAACATCCTGTCTTCCGGGTGTATCCGTAATAACCAGTCCATTATTTTTGGAACTTAGCAAACTGCATATTTTTTCCAAATTCTCAGAAGAGGAAAACCATGAAGAATGTCTGAATTCAATGAGAATATTTTTATGAAAAAAATTCCCGCTGATAAGTTCTTCTACAATATTGCTTCTGCTGCGATCGAAGTATTCCGGTAATTGTAGAAAACAAGGACCGAGCTGGGAGTCGAAATGTTGTACTGAAGTTTCGAACTCTGACCATAGCTCAGTATCGGTTCCCAATAATTTGCTTTGACTAATTCTTGATGGAACTTTGGGGCAAAACATGAAATGTTCCGGTGTTGCATTTTTCCATTTTAAAATCTGCTCTACACCGGGATTTCTATAGAAAGTGGTATTTAACTCTATTGTGTTGAAAAACCGACTATGATGAGAAAGAAACTCATTCGGTTTAGCTTTGGGTGGGTATATAAGTCCCTTCCAGTAAGCTTCTGTCCAATTGGTTGAGCCAAAATATATATTTCCCTGATTACTAGAGCCTTGAAACCAAAATCTTGGTTCCTCAATAGGCTTAAAGCTCGCCAAAGGTATTTCTAAATGACCGAATTTCATATAAGGATCCTGAAGCAAAGGTATTTTGATTTGTGATAAAGAGCTTACTTTTGAACACGAAATGAATAAGAATCGAAAGGCCTTTGTGGCTGCCAATTGGAAGATGAATGTCTTGCCTTCAAAAGCTGTACAGCTAGCTGAAGATATAATAGAAGCCTGTGGGAATTTACACGTTGATGTAGTTATCGCGCCTCCCTTTACTCATCTGTCTTTAATGAAGCAATTGATATTCAATAATTTTTCTCTTGCTGCTCAGAATGTCCACTTTGAAGATTATGGCGCACATACGGGTTCTGTATCTGTTCCAATGCTGAAAGATCTTAATGTTGAATATGTCATATTGGGACATAGTGAAATTCGGGAAGCAAATCATTTGGAAAATTCCCTGCTACCCATGAAAATTAATGCCTGTCTGAAAGCTGATCTTTCAATCATTTATTGTTGTGGTGAACCAAAAGAAGAGAGAGAGAAACAGAATGAGAAACAGTACGTAAAGAGGCAACTCGATGAAAATTTTTCACAATTAATTGAATGGAACTCTGAAAAAATAATTATAGCTTACGAGCCTATCTGGGCAATAGGAACAGGATTGACAGCAAGTTCCGAACAAGCTGATGAGATGCATGCATTTATTCGCAATTGGATTGGAAAAAAATACGGAGATAAAAATGCACGCGAAACCCGAATTCTATATGGAGGTTCTGTAAAATCTTCTAATGCCAAAGAGCTCGCTATGAAAGAAAATATAGATGGTGCACTTGTCGGAGGCGCAAGTCTGAAAGCGGAGGAGTTTTCACTTATTGTTAGAGGATTTAAGGGGTAATGGTTAATGGTGAATTATTAATGGTAAATTGTAAATGATTAATTGTTAGTGATGGGATGGTGATCAATATAATTCTAGTTAGAAGTTTAAAAGAATGGAGAGATGTAGAATCATATTATTTATAAATCTATTTACTCAAAGTTAAGATTTAAGTCATCAACATATACGTTTGTCTTACTCGTGTTCCAGATATACACTTTTATAAAATCTGATTTATTAAATAATTCCGGAAGTGTGTATTCGTAATGAAGTTTTGTCCATTTATTTATTTCCTTGGTTATGTATATAACTTTATAAGAATCGTAAAATTTGTAAGGGTCTGTTCCATTTGTTTCGAATACCAATTTAGCTTCGGTGTTATTGTCATCCATAAAAATGTAGAAATCAACAATTAATTTTTTAACACTGTCCGGTAACTGCTTGATAGGAATGTTAAAGCCGACACTAAAATCATTTCCATTTCCAGTCTTGGAAGAGCTTTTTCCTGTGTAGGATTTTTCTCGAGTAACTGTAGGATTGATTGAAAGTCCGGCCTTCATTTCCGCACCTTCGAAATATTTTGTAGTGAGTTTTGTAATTGTGTCAGGTTGAACGAATCCTGTTGAATATATACTTTTAAGTGAAGACGCAACAGATGCGGCAATTGCCTTTCTTCCATTTTCTTTATAATGTTCAGTAGGCCAGCTTCGGTCAATAAAATCATCATCCTTTACTGCTGCAAGATTGTCTACTATAATAACATGATCTTGCGTGTAACGTGATTTTAAATAAGATACATTGGATTGAAAGAGTTCTACTAAAGGTGTGCCAACAAGATGTTGTGCCTGATCAAGATTTTCTGCCATTAGATTCAAGATCAGCTTCCAATTGTTAGCTTTGCATAGAGATATAATTTCATCATAGTCTTTAAGTCTGGGATTGTCGGAATCTAAGCTTAGGTTGAATCCATAATTCTTAACGTAATGTTTAGTGAGTTCACGAAGAGAATCAAGCTGGTGTTTATCAATTTCACTCAACCATTTGTTTATTGTGTTTATGGAATCATATTTCGGATGATCATAGATACGCGCCTGGGACCAGCTATTTCTAATTTTACTGTCGCAATAATTTTTATCCCAGACTGGATAATTCTTGAAATTCAGAAAAAACCGATTTACCAGAGGAGGATAACTTTTTATAAGCACCAGGCTTTTTTGTAATGAAGTTTCTAGACCGGAATAAATCCATCCGCTTCCAAACGATCTCAGATTGAATGTCACAATCACTGTATTTATATTGTTAGGATTTTTAATGCTTTTTAGCATTTGCAAATGATGATTGGCCTGTGTTGCTTCTTTATGAATAGTATGAACTTTAATTGTAGGATAATAATCCTGAATCATCTCACTGATGGCTCTTTTGTCGGTATCTAAGTCATGATAAGTAGTGTTGGAAGATTCACTTAAATAAACAATTTGCGCAGAATCTGAAACGGCTTGTTGGATTGATAGAAGAATAGGAGAATGCTTGTCAACATCATTGCTAAAATAGTATTTCTTATAAATAATATTAAGCGCAAAAAGAAAGACTATTAAAGTCACTATTTTGATGGGTAAATATTTTATTTCTTTCATAGCTTAAAATTGAAAATAAATAAATGCATAATCCTGAACACTGGAATACAGAATTGTCAATGCAATTAAAGCTAAATAGATTATCCAGCGTACCCATACCTTTCGGGCTCCACACCATTTATCAAATCTTTTATTGTAAAGAAGAAGTTCTATAAGAATGAATAGACCCAGGAAATAAAATATCTTATTATCGATTTCAAGATTTTTTGTTCCCATGTTGTTGTTCAATGTAGAGTTGAATATGGTTTTTGCAGTCTCAAGATTTTGTGCTCTAAAGAGTATCCAGATTAAACTGGTAATGACAAAGGTCTTAAGTACTAAAATGGAATCCAATAAGTATAATTGAACGCGTGTTAATTTGTTTTTTATTTCCTGGTTAAATGGGAAGAAACTTTCCAGAATATATATGAAGCCATGTGCCAATCCCCAAATTACAAATGTCCAGCTTGCTCCATGCCAAAAACCACTAATTGCAAAAACAATTAGAATATTGAATATCCACTTTGAAATTGCTACCTTATTTCCTCCCAAACTGAAATAGACATAATCTCTGAACCATGTGGATAAGGAAATGTGCCATCGACTCCAGAATTCACCGATGCTTTTTGATAAGTATGGACTTTTGAAGTTATCCATGAGAGAATATCCCATGCAAAGTGCAGCGCCAACAGCAATAGTAGAATAAGCAAAAAAGTCACCATAGATTTGAAAGGAATAAAAAAGAGTTGCCCAACGGACTGAAGAGGAACTGAAATCTGCAGGTGAAGTATATACAAGATCTACATACGTTCCAAGATTGTCTGCAATTACCATTTTTACGAAAAAGCCAAAAAGCATTAACCGCAATCCATTTGCAAGATTCTGGTATTCAAAAACTTTTTCCTGACGTAATTGCGTTAAGAGGTTTTGTGGTCTTTCAATAGGTCCCGTTACCAATTGAGGGTAGAACATGACATACAGAGAATAGATGCCAAAATGTTTTTCGGCCTTTTGATTGCCACGATAGACTTCAATAACATAACTTAGGCTCTGAAAAGTATGAAATGAAAGTCCGATTGGCAACAGAATATTAAATGTAGTTGCTTTAAAATTAAACCCAAAAATTTGCAAAAGGGATTCAATATTCTGTTGAAAGAAATTGAAGTATTTGAAAACAATAAGAACCAAACATGTTGAGACAATACTAACAATTAAATACATCTTCTTTTTATGCCCTTCAGCATTTTCTATATAGATTCCTGCAAGATAGTCGATGATTATTGTTACAAAGATTATTAATATATACTCCGGTATAAAAAACATGTAAAAAATGCAACTGGCTAGCAGTAATAGTATCCATCGGAAACGAAATGCTAATAAGTAGTACAGTAGAGTGACAATTGGGAAAAATACTAGAAACGAGATAGAGTTGAATAGCATAATAGTATATATAACGTTTAACGGGGTAATCTATTCATAAATTATAGCGTTTTTATTTCTTTTAATTCTATATTATTTAGATGAATCGGTTTTCACTTCTTATTTTTACAAAAAAAGAGTATGATACGTTTTTCAACTTCCCTTATACTTCTACTAAGTTTATTCTTCATAAAGGCTCAGCAATTACCGGAGCTTCCGAGGATGAACAATTTCAATAGCTGCTTTCCGGATACTTCCGGATATTCTTATAAGACAGTTGGACCGGTTGGAAGGGACTTTTCTGATCTTCAGACTGCGATAAATTTAGTTCCCTTAGCGACTGTATTGGTTCTGGATGCCGGAGAGACATTTGTTGGTGGATTTACTTTGCCTGAAAAACAAGGACAGGGATGGATTATTGTAATTTCATCTCGAATGGATTTGTTGCCAAAAGAAGGAATAAGAGTTAAGCCATTGTCTTCAACTCTGAATACAAATTTTCCAAATCAAAAATCTGCAATGCCAAAAATTGTAACGACGAATCTTGCAGGGATTCCATGTATGACGGCTTTAAACAAGGCGCATCATTATCGTTTCGTTGGAATAGAATTTACTGCTGATGAACGTGTGTTGCAAAGTTTTGGACTCATACACGTAGGCGATATTACTAACAAACAAAATACAGTAGATAAAGCACCACATCATATAATATTTGACAGATGTTATATTCATGGACATAGTAAGGGAACAATTATGAAATTTGGTGTAAGACTGGACTGTGCATATGGTGCGGTTGTTGATAGTGATGTTTCGGATTTTCACAGTATAGGATTCGATGCACAGGCCATTGCAGGAATTAATGGACCCGGACCTTTTTGGATATTGAATAATTATTTAGAAGCATCCGGAGAAAATGTTTTTTTTGGTGGTGGTGCAAGTGGAATTCCTGATAACATTCCTTCTGATATTGTAATTCGCAATAATCATTTTTTCAAACCCTTACATTGGCGTGTTGATCATCCAACGTATGCCGGCAAGCTTTGGACTATTAAAAATTTGTTTGAACTCAAAAATGGAAAAAGAGTATTGTTTGATGGAAACATTCTTGAGAATTCCTGGGCTGATCTTCCGATCGGGCAAAGTGGATATGCGATATTATTAACAGTGCGAACAGAAAATGGGGCAGCTCCTAATTCTGATGTAAGTGATATTACTATCAGTAATAACATTATTCGACGTTGCGGAGCAGGAATAAGTTTATCAGGTTCAGATGATGGTGTTGGAATTATTTCTAAGAGAATTCATATTTACAACAATTTATTTGAAGATATAAGTGGACCACTTTACGGAGATCAAAATGTCAATGGACCAAACGATGGTACAATCATTAAATTGGGAGAGCCGCAAGATGTAATTATTGATCATAACACATTTTTGCAAACAGGCCCAATAACTTGGGCCGGTAAAAAAGTTCCCGGTTTTCAATATACCAATAATCTAGCATTCAGCTTTCCGAATGCTGCAGGCTATCAGGGTATTTATGGTCCTGGAGTTCAACATGGTAATGCAACAATAGCCCGATACTTTCCGGATATTACCGATGCCTCATTAAGAATTCATAAAAACGTTTTTGTTGGTGATAACAGTATGAGATATTCTAATTATAACACGATAAGTAAAAATTACTTTCCAGCAAGTATTATAAATGTTCGATTTTTAAATTATGCACAGGGTAAATCCGACTATCATAATTATAGTTTAAGCGATTCCAGTGTATATGCATCTTTAGCAACTGAGGGTAAAGATATAGGCTGCGATTTTGCAAAGCTAGATTCTGCTTTAAGTAATAAAAGATGTGACGGTGTGATAACAGGTATTCAAGAATATGAAAAGATAAGCACTTTGAATTGTTTCCCCAATCCTGTTCATGATTTCCTTTATGTTATTTCAAGCAATTCAAATGTATCAAAATTACCGATATTCAATTCCCTTGGTAAAGTTATTAGATCGATTGAATTGATCGAAGGGAAATCAAGGATTGATGTTTCAGATTTAAGACCTGGAATTTATTTTATAACCAGCGAACAAGGAACTACGAAATTTCTGAAATTATAGATCAAATTAATTTTAACACATAAGTTCTGTTATTTGATTGAATTTTTAACACGAGGGGAGTGAGGCCTTCGAATTCAGAAGCAGAAATGATGTGCTTTTGATTGGCTATAAAATTATGTTTATTCTTTTTGACTAACTTGCCATTCATGGAGTAATATTCAAGTTCAACATTATGTACATCATTTTCAAACCAAATAATCCATTCGCGATTCTGTAGATTGTTTTCAAAATGCATATCAGACGGAATCAGTTGATTTGTTTCTGTTATAAGTTTGTCAGCGATATCTACCTGATGAAAACTTAATGCTCCGATTCCTAAATCATTTATGATGTAAGGGCCACGATATACAATATTTGTGTTGAAGTAATTCACTTCCGGGAGATAGGTGATTTTCTTAGCTGAACTTGAAGTGATTAAATTTAAGAAAACGGTATCTCCTGAAAAATCTATCGACTGCACTTTTTGAAATTGTCCATCGAGAGCAAAATAATCCTTCACTGAAGTTGTCACATTTTGAATTAATGTATCTTTTGTGGCTTTTAGATTCTGACCTGTTGGTCCAAAAATTAAAGCGATGCGATTTTTCAGCGTACTTGTGTATGCTGCTTGTGTAATATTCGGAGGATCAATGTTCTTATTGAACGATTGATTGTAAAAATCTCTTTGAACTAAGGGAAGTAACCATTTAGCCAGTTGATTGTATCCGGGAACTCCGTAATGACAGCCATCATGGAAAGGTAAATTGTTGGTACTCATGACATGTATGTCAGGAAACGTTTTAGGTAGATTTCTTTGTACTTCGCGAACATTGGCGTGATCACCCGCTCCGCAACCATGATGAATTTGTACAACATAAAGATGCTTGACATTGGGATAGTCATTTTTCCAGTCTTCATACAATGATTTAAAATTATCAAAATATCCGTTCGAATTATTGGACTCACCCTGATACCAGAAAATTCCTTTTGCAGCAGTAGTAAGGTTTGATTTTTTCATTCTGTATAACAGTGATCCATAAATGTTATTGGGAACTGAAGGATTATTATCATTTCGCTGATGTTGTTGAATTGAGGTGCCACCAACTCCGCCATTCATGATACATATTGGAATTTTATATTGCTGGATTAATAGCTTAGCTAGATGTATACCCCAGGCGCCAATATCAGGACCTCCTCCATTGCCAACAGCAGATGCTGATGTCCAAAGCGTATCAGCCACTCTGGTTGAATAGTTTCTTCCAAAAGTTTTGCAGAATGGATCAGTATCTTGAGAGCCACCAAAAATAGAATTGGACTGACCCGTAATAATATAAACATCACCACAGACTACATTGTCACGTAGTAATAGAGTTGAATCAATGCCATTTTTGTAAACCTTTGCGACGAATTTATGTGAATATAAACCGGCTTTAAGATTGAAATTCCATTTAAAAGGAGCAATTCCGGAAGTGTAATTCAATTTTGATTTTTCTTGAAACAGGAGAGTGTCATTGCTTCTTAGTTCAATGGAGATACTATCATAATTGTTGCTGTCATTAAATCTTCCTGAAATTTCGACCTTGCAAATATTATTTTCATCTCTGGGGTAGAGCTGATGATTTGCAGGTGCAAGTTCTATGGATCTATCAACGATTTTAGGAGCAGGAAGTTTGTATTTATTGATAAGAGTAGTTTCAAGAGAAGATCGCTCAGTTCCAGATAAAATATTCTTATACAGAATTATTTCTGCAATATGACCATTGAAGTTATATGCACTCTGATATGCAGCAATAAAAATAGTGGAATCTATATTGTCAGGACAATATGAAGAATCCGCAAATTGACCATTGATATAAAAGCTGACATGTTTGGTTGCATATCTGTATTGAGCTACAATGAGACATGGATCTGTGCCGGGATCTATTGTAGATCTTGCCTGATTATTGAAATCTCCATTATGCAGCACAGTTGGCGTGGTGCTTCCTCCCATCCACAGAGTTCTTGAAGTTCCCCCAAGAATATTATTGGTTATAGCATCAGCCTTGCAAACCACAGCAATAGTATAATCAGCCCTTACAGGAAAGACAGACGGTAAATTCATAAATGTCTTAGCGCCGTCAAACCGCAGAGCAGGAAGATTATTGATTGCAGCCTTAACATATATTGGCCTGTTGTTTGCTGTCAATTGTTTAGATATAATACTTGAATTCGCATCAGTCCACTCTGAAACAAAATTCATTGAATCAGACTTAATGCCTTTACCGGCATCAAGATGGAAAATGGTTTTACTGTTAGACTGAGAAAAGCTATAAGTAGAAACTAGGAATAACATGGGAATGAGTAATTTTGGCATGGCGGTCTATTATGAATTGCAAGGTAAGGAATATTAGGTTATTTTTTGCTGCTCGAGATAATTTTGACCTTTATCCATTTTGTCATTTCTTTATTAGTTGAGAATTTAAAAGTCTCCCAATTCTTTCTCTAATTGACAAAATAAATTGAAAACATATATCTGAACTTGCTTGCAATTCAAATTTCCTAAAATTATTAGGCCAGAAATATTTTTCTGATAGGGTAAAAGCTTAAAGGTCTTTTTTAGGCTTGTAAACTTTTCTATATCATCCCATATATTAGCATCTATTGAATTATGTCATTGTAATTGATTTTAAATAAAGTGTAAGGAAATTTTTTTTGCAAGATCGCATCTGTGCGATTGCTTTTATTATATTTTTTTATTTAAATCTTCAAATTTTGCAGTCATTGTTGGATTTCCCTTTGTCAATTTTTTAATTGTTAAATCTTCGGCTTTGTTATTTGCGAGTCTTAAATTGTTTACAGAAGCCAATAAGGCGTCTTTTGTTTTTTGAAGATGGTCTATTGTTTTATCAATTTCATCCATTGCAGTTTTAAATTGTCTACTTGCCAAATCGTAATTTTTAGCAAAGCCTAATTTGAATAAATTAATATTTTCTTCAAAATTAGTTATATCTATATTTTGACTTTTTACAATCGCTAATTCAGCTTTTGCATTCATTGAATTCAATGCAGCATTTCGCAAAATTGTGATGATTGGAATGAAAAATTGAGGTCTAACAACATACATTTTTTTATATCTATGTGAAACATCAACGATTCCAGAATTATATAGTTCGTTATCGGCTTCTAATAAAGTAACAAGTATTGCGTATTCACATTTTTTTTCTGTTCTATCTTTGTCTAATTCCTTGAAAAAATCTTCATTTTTCTTTTTTGTTGCAGTGTCGTCATTTTCATTTTTCATTTCAAACATAATTGAAATGATTTCATTACCTAATTCATCATCTTCTTTATAAATATAATCTCCTTTACTGCCTAATCTTGAATTATTATCTTTTTCAAAATAGGCTTTTTGAAATCCTGTTGAGCGAAGTTTTTCAAATTCAATTTCGCAATGCTGTTCAAGAGATTCACCTATCATTTTAGTTGAAAGCTTTTGCTTCATTTCCTTAACACGAGCAATTTCATCATCTTTATATTTAATGATTATGTCCTTATTTTGTAATTCCGTTGCATGCTTTTGGTTTAAAGCGTTTTCAAGATTTTGTTTCTCCAGTTCCTTTGTTTTTAAATTATTTACGAGTTCGTCTCTTTCTTTCTCAATTTTTTGAATAGCTTCATTAATAGCTAGTTTTTTCTCTACTTCAACATTGTCAATTTTAGCCCTAAGCTGTGTTATTTCATTCTCTTTAATATTTAACTTTTCAGAGAATGCTATCTCATTTTGAGATTTTAAATCTTTTAGTTCTAAATCTTTTTTTGCCAGTTGTTCTTGGAATAAATTCTTAATGTTTGCCTCTGCAAGTTTTACAGCACTTAATTTCTCATTTTCTGCAAGAGTTAATCTAGTTTTTATTTCTTCTTCAAATTCGTGGTCTTTGACTTGCTTTATAATGTCGGCATAACCAGCTTCATCTACTTTAAAAGCTTTTTTGCAATGTGGGCAAATAATTTCGTTCATATATCTTTAATTAATTTTTGTCTTTGTAAGTTCTAAGATGTTGCATTACTTTCTTAGACATCTAAATGTGTTATGCCTATGCAATAGGTTTTAACTGAATATTTCTGGTTTTGGCCAGACTTATTTCCAAAAATAGCTATTTTATACTTGAATCAATCCTATGTTTCATTATTGTTTCACAATCTTATAAATCTCCTTTCCAATCTTAAGTAAATATAAGCCACTTTGATAATTAGAAATGTCTACAGAACTTCCATATCCACTTGTTATTCGGACTCCATTGATATTACGCAGGACAAAGTAATCGTAGGCATTCCATGATATCATGTTGGAAGCAGGGTTGGGATAAATATTCAATTTTCCATTGTGTGATGGTTCTTCTATTACTGTGATTTCATCCTTAATGTAAATATTGAATTTCATTGTCAGTCTTGCTGATTTACCATCACTGCGTCTGTAAATAAGTGCCTGGCGAATCGTAACAGAATCTCCATTTTTACAGGCTCCCGGAAATTGACCGATTCTGACTCGCTGATCATTGATGTCAAGTTCGGAATAAACAAATGAGTTAACCTGCCACCTTGTTACTTTGCCATCTTTATCAAACCAATGTCCCGGATAAAATGCAGTAGAATTACTGTCCAGACTTCCATCCGTATTAATAGCGTAGTATTTGATTTGGCTGCCAAGTTTTTGACTTATTTCTGCTTCCGGTAATGCAAATGATTCTTCTATCAAGACAGTATTAAGTTTGATTCTATCCGGATCATAATTGGATCTTGGTTTCATGATTACATCGTAACTTAATTCTAAATCTTTTAAAGGGCCCATGAAAATGCCGGATAAATCTGTGTTTTCAAATTTTACCTTGTATGGCCAATGTTCATCATTAGAATTGTTATCGTCCCAGGCGTGTCTCCAATGTTGTTGCGGTGCTCCTGTTACAATGAGCCAAAGATGGGTGCAATTCTCAGGACTTATAAAACTTAGTGATGATTCTGGATTAAGCCCATTTGAGTATTTAGCTGTTTTAGCTTCGCTGTAAATGCGTTGACCATCTTTCAGAAGTGCAACAAAGCCAAAATTCCAACCTGCCTGATCAATATTTTTCAACCTGTAAGTTGTGTCTCCTGCTAATCCCTTAAATGTCACTTTTATTTCTGTTCCCTTTGCCGGCACTCCGAGTTTTATACTATTATAACCGTAATTTTCCGGACAAATACTAGGATCTATCTGCCAAAAACTATCTACCGTAAAATTCATTTTTGGTTGAGATCTTTTATGAATATAGTCTTTGCCATTCACTCTTAAAAAAGGAATATCCCAGCTTGTTAGACGTGCGGCGTGTTCGTATATTTCTTTATTAAAATCTTCCTGATCAAGTTTATTTAATCTTTTATATACTTCTACCGGATCTTCAGGTTTTCTTGCATCTCGCCAAAGTTTACCTATAAAGTCAATACCATTTTTATAAGCCCAGAATTCAGTGATGAAATAATTCGCGTATCTGGTATTCTCGTGAATGATATTCAGGTGATTGCTTCTGATATAATTATTATAATCTCCATCAACAAAAAGTTGTTCGGGATATACCTGATATGCCATCCATTGTGCACACTGTTCCCAGAACCCATTTCCACCAGAAAGATTTTCACCAAATCCGTATCTGAATCCACCTTCAGTATCACAGCCTGTTATGTATTGAAAGCCATGGCCAATCTCATGCGCCACTACATGCTCACCATTGGCAGCATCAGGACTTACAAATATTGAACCAACGAGATTGTCCTGTCCTGACCCATAAGCCACCCAATTGGTAGTGTATAATAAAAACACCATAAGCTTATATCGATCTGTCACAGAAGAATCTTTAATTGCAAATTTTAAGGAATCGAGCATGATGCGATAAGACTTCTCAGCTACTTCCATAAAATTCTTCATGTCCACTGTATATGGAGAAGGAGAATTTGTAGGATCAGCGCCAAATCCCGGTTCCCAAAACACCACAATGTTTTCAGTCTCAATACTCCTTGCATAACACCATTGACTAGTGGTGTCATTCAGGTTCATACCAGTATTGGTAATAAATGTAGGGATGTAAACTGTCTTTTGTGCTCCTAGAGAATTAATAATAAATATTAGAGCAAACAAGATCCTTTTTATTCTTAAGGCCTGCATTTGAATTGGGCTTTATACATTGAAAATTTTCGCGCTTGCAAAGTAAGAACTTTCCGGAAAATATTATGTATTACAACAATGGTAACGACTTGGGTAATTGTGAAGGAAGGACATCCGCCTTAGACGGGACAAGCTTAAGCCGAGATGGAATTTTATTTATTATTATTTACTATTTAATATTATTCAAGCCGGAGGCTTGAGGTCACGTTGACTTAAGCTAGAGCTTAAGCCGAGATAATGTCGCTTTGACTTAAGCTGAGTCTGTCCCGCGACACGGGAAGCTTAAGTCGAGTTGAGAGAAATAAATTTCTATTCATCTCATGCAATATTAATCGCATAAGAATCAAAACTGCTTTAGTCTTCTTATTTATTGAAGAGGACGGATACTTAATGTATTAACCATGCAGCTTTCCATATTGCCAATGGTTAGTACAAAAGATTGTTTGACTTTTAATCCGTTCGAAAATGAAGCCGGTTTCCAATTGGGCATTTTAGAAAGAGCCGAAACCAGCATTTCATCAATCTTAGCATCTTTAGATGATAATGCAACTTTAATATCAGCAACTTGCCCTTGTTCTGTAATAGTAAACTTAATGGCAGTCAAATCATAACCCTTGAAATTTGCTGCATCAATATTTGCCATGCAATTTTTTTGGAGATACTGAGTCAATTGCTCTGACCCTTTGCCATAAGTTGCATTTTTCTCTGGCATGATTGTAACTTTGAAATCGTGTTGCTTTGCTGTGCTTTCTTTTAATGAATTATTGGGTAGATACATAACACTTACAGCTATATCGTACTTACGGTCAGCGAATCGTATAAGTTCTTTTTGTTCTTTCGTCAATACATCGCTACTGCCAGAAGCCATTGTTAAGATTCCATTTTTATGCGCTGATATTTCTACAGAAATATATTCTTTTACCCAGGATGCAGGATATCGTTTATCTAAATCCGTAAGTGTGTTTATTTTAGTTAATTTGTTTTCCTGAATCGGAATAGAAGGTAAGACTTTGTTTACTTCAAATTTCAGATCATTCTGTGCAAAACTATTCAAAGCGCATCCGATGGAGAGAAACACGATAAGTAATAATTGATTTTTTTTCATACTTGTTTTTAAATTGGGTTAATCAAAAAATTTAATTCGAATAGACAATACTTCAGAATCATGAATCAAAAATTAGTTGTCTATTGTAATCATGATCCAATGAATTTATGAATCAAGATAAATTGTTTATTTCTGATTCAAATCTATTGTAAACGTAAGCATATTTTAATTATTCTTAGAGAAAGCGAAATTTGAACGAATCCCGGTAACTTGTTGATTTTCTAAAAATGCTTATTATGTAAGGACGTAAATCCAATTACCCAATTAAAAATATGAAGAAGGGAGGCATCCCAAGCTTTTTAAAAATTGTATCGTAACGTTGTGGTTGTCAGGCAAATGCAAGATCCAGTGAAAACTGAGCTTTCTATATGTAAAATAAATTTACTCAATGAAAAACAAAGAAATGGGGAGTGTGACTCGTTTTTGAATTACGAATTCAAGTAAAAAATTTAACTTTTTCTTTTAATTATCTTCCACTCTAAGCCTATAAGACACAACGAATTAAGTTGCGCCTGTACCGTAACCAAGCCGAGTTTAAATATTAAATTAATGTATTAGAGCTTCAGAGCATTAAAGCTTCAGAGCTTTATAAAATTTTCTTCAATTCTTCTTCAAGATTATCTCTTGGATCTATTGCAGCAATCTTTCCTGTCTTGTCTACAAGAAAAGTTTTAGGAATTGATCTTACGCCGTATCGTGATGCAGGTTCGCAATCCCATTTTTTTAGATCACTAACATGAGTATCCCAGATCAGACCATCTTTTTCAATTGCGCCAACCCATTTGCTTTTTGCATCATTCATAAATTGATTGATGGATGCTTCGTTTCCAAGTTGTGCTTTTGTTCTGCTATCAACACCATCTAAGGAAACAGAGTATACTGTAAATCCTTTGCTTTTGTAACGATTATAAACATCAACAACATGAGGATTAGCGCGTCTGCAAGGTCCACACCAACTCGCCCAAAAGTCAATTAAAACTGCTTTTCCTTTAAGTGCAGATAATTTGTAATTTTTGCCTTTAGGAGAAGGAAGATCGATATCCGGTGCTTCCATTCCAACTTGTATTCCGGTAGAAGCCTGTTCCTGACGAGATGCTTGCTCAGTCTGCACAATAAACGCTTCGTACGTTTTTGTAAACTCTGATTCAGGATACTTAGATTTTAATTCGTTTACGATAGATTTATGTTTTTCTAGAAAATCAGGTCTGAATCCTAATAATTGCACTGCTAATAATCCTTGTGATAAAGGACTTGTTGCAGCATTTATTTTTGCCATTGCAGCTTCCATCGTTACCTGGCCTGCAAGCAGATCATTTAAAGAATTGGAGACCTCTTCTGCAACTTTAGATCCTTTAATTGTATATTTTCCTTGATTTAAATTGGCTACAGTTCCTTCAACAGTAACCTTTTTTTCAGTTCCGTCCAATACAAATAGAACCTGTTGTTGGCCAAATTTAATTCGATATAATCCTGGTTTTGGAGCTTCTGCAAACTCAAGGCTGAATTTTCCGGACTTCATTTGCTGACTTGTAATTGGAGTGGAAGTATTGTCTAATCCCATACGGTCCAGATTTACCATGCTATCTCCGGCATCAGAAAAATTTCCATTAATGCTGGTTTTATTTGAACAGGAAATAGTAAAGATACTTATTAGTAAAAATCCTAAAAGTTGTACTGACAATTTCATATTATATTATATAGTTTTAATTTTCTAATTTGCTATGCAAGGTATTTGAATAGAGTTCATGGTATTCAGAGATAGTTCCATAATCTTGCTTGTCAATAAATGCACTTTTGCCTTTAACCTGACCTAGAAAATGGTATTCTACCTTCTGAATGTTCAGTAACGCTTCAAGTTTACTTTTGTTCAAAGGATTGATTGAAACAATTACGCGTCCCTGCGACTCACTAAAGAGAAATATGTGTTGTATATAAGCAATTGGGATATCAATCTCAAAGCCCATACAAGAACTCATTGCGGATTCCATTAAGCTAACAAATATTCCTCCTTCTGATACATCATGCGCTGAGCGTATTAATCCTTCATGTACAGCAGCTCTCACGGCAATTTGCATTTTAAATTCATCATCTAAATTAAAATGTGGAGCCGGTGCATGAATGATGCCATGATAATGGTGTAGATATTCTGAGTAGCCAAGATGATTATTCTGATCACCAATTAAAAATATAAGATCCCCTTCAGATTTGAATTCAATTGTAGTGATATGTTTCTTATCATCAATGATTCCCAACATTCCAATTGTTGGAGTAGGGTGTACGGGCTCTGTTCTATCACCTATTTGTGATTGATTATAAAAACTAACATTCCCACCGGTAACAGGTGTTTCAAATTTTGTACAAGCTTCGCCCATTCCTTTTAATGCGTGTACAAATTGATAATATACTTCTTTATTATATGGATTTCCAAAATTCAAACAATTGGTAATAGCAACCGGAACTCCACCGCTGCATGTAATATTTCTTGCTGCTTCTGCAACAGCAATCATTCCACCAATATGTGGATCAACATATACATACGCAGAATTGCAATCTACAGTTAATGCAAGAACTTTTTCTGTTCCTTTCACTCTGACGATCGCTGCATCACTTGAACTTACAGAAGTCATAGTTCCTGTGCGAACCATTTTATCATATTGTTCATATACCCAAGCCTTGGAAGCAATATTGGGCAATGCAATAATCATTTTAGCAACTTCAACCAGATCATCCGGCGCATTAATTATGGAAGGGCTAAAATCTGCAATTTTATCAAAGTAAACAGGGCGTGTAAATTCTCTTTCATAAACAGGAGCACCACCACCCAGAACAAGAGTTTCAGCGGGCACATCTGCTACTAATTCATTACCAACAAAATAGTGTAATCTTCCACCTTCAGTTACTTCACCAATCTGCACACATTCGAGATCCCATTTATCAAAAACTTTAAACAACGTTTCTTCACCACCTTTTTTGCAGATGATTAGCATTCGTTCTTGTGATTCTGATAATAGAATTTCGAATGGCTTCATATTTTTTTGCCGGGTAGGAACTTTGTCTAACCAAATTTTCATTCCCGTTCCAGACTTCGCAGACATTTCTGATGTCGAACAAGTTATTCCAGCAGCACCCATGTCTTGCATTCCTACAACCTGGCCAGTAGCGATCGCTTCAAGACTTGCTTCAAGCAATAATTTTTCCTGAAAAGGATCTCCAACCTGAACTGCAGGAAGATCATCGGCAGAGTTTTCACTTAAATCAGCAGAAGCAAAAGTAGCACCATGTATACCATCTTTTCCGGTTGCAGATCCAACAATAAAAACAGGATTTCCCGGTCCATCAGCTCGTGCTGAAATTGTTTCATTGTGTTTTACAATTCCAACGGACATTGCATTCACAAGAATATTCTGATTGTAACATTCATTAAAATATACCTCACCTGCAACAGTTGGAACGCCAAATGAATTGCCATAATTTCCAATTCCTTTGACTACACCTTTGATTAATTTCTTTGTATGTGGAAGATCCGGATTTCCAAAGCGCAATGAATTTAAAGCTGCAATCGGACGCGCACCCATGGTGAAAATATCTCTATGAATTCCACCCACTCCCGTCGCAGCACCTTGATAGGGCTCAATAGCAGAGGGATGATTATGAGATTCAATCTTAAATGCGCAAGCCAAACCATCCCCAATATCGACGAGTCCGGCATTCTCTTCTCCTGCTTCTACCAATAACCTTGATCCTTTACGTGGTAATTTCTTGAGATAAGTTATACTATTCTTATAGGAACAGTGCTCAGACCACATTACCGAGTAAATACTGAGTTCGGTAAAGTTGGGTTCGCGGCCCAGGATTTCGCAGATTTTTGAGTATTCAGATTCGAGAAGGCCTAATTTTTTGGCAGTTTCGACGGCAGAGCTTTGCATATGGTGGCTGGTAAGGGACAAAGATACGAAAAGTTAATGCTCTGAAGCTCTGGAGCTCTGAAGCTTTATATAATTGTCCCGACATTATGTCGGGAGAAAATTGAAAAGTGAAAATTGTCCCGACTTAAAACCGGGATGAGAATGAGGTTCTGAATACAAAATGTATTTCCGAACTCGCGACCCGCGACTCTCGACATACGATTAAAGTCTTGCGACTTATTCCTTTACAATAAACGTAAACGACCCAATATACCCCTGGTCGGTAGAAAGGCTTGGCTTTAATCCCCGTGTTTCCATTCCAGGTAAATACAGTGTTCTTATTAATTTCTGAATAGGGTTATTGCTTTCAGAATTTTTTCCACGTACCGGAGCATTAAATTCTATGGGTTCTTTGGTGCAGATAAGTTTTAATACATCCGTTCCATACGGAGGGCTGACTTCAAAGGAATCACTTAGATATGTGCTATCCGGGCTTAGGCTATAATCGATTGCAGCTTTTTCTCTCGGAATGAGTTTTTCTATTTCTGAGTTAGGGCTAATATCGAAAAGAGAAAAATAAAATACTTCTTTCCCTCGATTATGAATTTTAATCTTGGCTTTTTGGTTGGTGTGTAATACTTTAGTTTCTGAAATATTAAATTTTCCGGTTGAATCACGTATATATAATTCAATTTCTGCGCCAAAAAAATTATCCGGAGTGTTTAGCTTCCGAAGATTGTTGGCTCTGGCAAATTTTGATATGCACTCATCGATCTGATAAAAAATATCATCTTCCAGTTCTTGTATATTGTTTAAAAAATTATCATATAAAGTGAAACCATCGGGAGAATTAATTAAGATTTGTATAGAATCAGGAGCATTTTCCCGTATTAATAATTGCAGATCATAATTATTCTTTTCTAGAGTAATAATTGGGTTCTCAATCAATTTTTTTGATATGATACTTTCATATTTTATATCAGAGTCAAGCTTGAGTTTGATTATTAGTTCGGCGGTCTGGTGTTCGATAACTTTGACCTTGTATTTACTGAGGTTTTTTGCTTTCCATTTTTTTGACAGTGTAATATCAGAAGTAAAAATGTCAACTCCATCTACTATTGCAGTTGCAATGGGTTTAGCATAATGTCTGTCCTTTAATTCATAAATGCCAACTTTACTTCCTTCTGTTATTCCCTGCAATGCTCCGGCTCCAAGGATAAGAAGATTCGGGGCTAGAATTTTTTTAAGTGTGAAATATCGGTTTTGCGTTCTAACCAACTTTCCAAAAACTTTTTCATTGATCCTTCCTTCAGCATAAGGAGTTTGAATCGAAGTCTGATAGGAGATAAATAATGAAAGTTTGTCCCAAAGTGTTTTATAATTATCGTCGTTATTTAATTCATAAAGTGATTTGCAGAAAGCATAAGAAAAAAGACCGTATGATTTATTATTCTTGTCCTTATACTCGTAGCTTAATTGATGTGGGCTTGAACTGTAGAAATTAATTTGAGGAGCAAGTTGGGGATTATCAGAATTAATATTATCCACATTAGAATTTTCCTGATTATTGATTATAGGCAGCATATCAAATGCATCCGCCATTATTATATGTGTTCCCCTTGAATTAAGTTTATCCTGATTGTTTCCTCGAGTCGCAGATCCAGAATGACAGGCATCAATACAAACGAGTAATCTTCCTTCCGGACCAAGCTTTTTTCTAATTCTCGAAAATAACATATGCAATTCATCATCTGTCACAAGTCTTTCTCCTTCGTATATGCCTTTATTGAAAAATTTGGGAGAATCATAGGGTACCAGCGCTTCGTCAAGGCCATCTACTTCATCATTGTTCTTGTCGCGGATCTGCTGTCCATGACCTGAAAAGTGAAAATAAGCAAAATCACCTGGACTTACTTTGTTGAGTAAATCTGATTCTATGGATGTCAATAAGTTTGCATGCGTTACTTCTGCATCTTTTTTTATCGTAATTTGACTCTTGGGAATTCCAAAATCTACTAGACTTAATTGTAATAAATCGAGATCGTTGGCGGAAGATAGTTTATGCCAATCTGAATTCGAAGGATATGAGCCAATGCCGGTAAGTAGAACATGGGTTTTTGATTGCCCTTTTACAAAACTATTTGAAAGTGCGAAAAAGCATAATAAATAAGTAAAATAGTTGCGCATATAATAAGATTTCTATCTGATGTATTAAGAAAATCGTCCTTTGTTATCAGCCAATAAAGGGAATTTAATAAATTTAGTATTAATAAGAGTTGAAACTGTCATTTTAGAATCAGGTTAAAACTAATAAATTTCAGTAAATTTACAAAAAATGTATAATACCTGATAACATTAGGGAAATAGTTGAATTCATCAATGTACCAAAAAAATTAATGTATGAAACCTAGCGAAAATTTTATGACGGCCTTGAAGCTCAATGAAGAATGGGCTTTTGAGGAATTATACCAGGAGTATTACCCTATGGTTCTAAAGTATGTGCTAAATAATAGCGGAACCAAAGAATCAGCAAGAGATCTCTTTCAGGAGGTGCTTATTGCTCTTGTTAAGAATGTCCGTAATCCGGAATTTGAGTTGTACAGTGGAACGAAGTTAAGTACTTATATTATGTCAATTGCACAGAATAAGTGGCTCGCTTCCTTGGTAAAAAACAAAACGACTGAAACAGTTGAAATCGGCGAATCCGATTTTGATTGGAGAGATGCACAGGATGATAATAATCCTGAAGATAAGGAATTGCAATTTTCTAAAATGGAACGTGCATTGGAAAATATAGGAAAAGAATGTAAAGAAATTATTATGAATTTCTATTACTACAATGTTCCATTGGGAAAAGTAGCAGATATCATGGGCTATACACAAGGTTTTATCCGCGTTAAGAAAAACAGATGTATGAATTCTTTACGTGAACTGATAACAAACGAATGATTTTGAAATAAATAAATAACAAATTAAATTATTAAATAATATGAAAAATACATGGAACAATTTAGATCGCATAGAAGCGTGGAAATTCAATGAATTAGATCAGCAAGCCAAAGAACAATTTGAAAAGAAGATGAATCAGGATTCAACTCTCGCCAATGATTTAAAAACGTACAACAATATCATTGAGCACATTGAGAGATTTGGAAATCAAAGAATCAGAAATACTATTCTTAATGTTGAAGGCAAGCTGGAATCACAAGGATTCTTTAATGAGAATCAAAGCATTGTCAGGCCTTTCATTAAGAAAACAGAAAGGTCAAAGGATTGGGCAATTGCAGCAAGTATTGCAGCAATATTAGTTGTGAGTGTATTTATTTTATGGCCTTCGGATAACTATCCTTTGCCGAATGTTGCGGATTTGAAACTTGAGAATCGTCACCTGGTAGCGACAATAGAAGATCTGTCTGTTCCTGGCTTGGGTGATAAGGAAAAAGGCAAGAAGGATTCACTGGCTTTCGCACTTTTACTTGTAAAGCAAGATGAGTATGTAAAAGCAAGAATGGCTCTTCTTCAATATTTAAATAGCTATCCGGATGATAATACAGCACAGCTTTATCTTGGTATCTCTTATGTTCACGAAGGTAAATATGCCAAAGGTGCAAAGTATCTTACTCCTTTAACCAGAATCGCTGAAAAAGAAGACCGTGATCTTGCAAAGTGGTATGCAGCGATGTGTTACACACAGTTCCAGACTGAGCATGATCTTGATACTGCTAGATTCTTGTTACAGGAACTGGCTTCGGACTCCGGATCTAAATATTACGAGAATGCGAAAGCTTACTTAGATCTTTTGAAAAAATAATTGAATCAATCTGATAACATAATCCTTAAATCAGAATCCATATAGTAACAGATCAATTTCAGACAATGCTTAAATTCATTAAAATATTGCCGGTACTCCTCTTAGGGATACCGGCATTTGTTTGTGCACAGGAATCCGCAGCTGCTCAAAAGGTTTTGGATAAGCTTTACAAGCAAAATGGGAATAAGATTATCCTTAAACCGAAAGTAGTTATTACTAATGACGATCGAAATGCTGCACTGTACAGAAGAACAAAAAATTCAATTGAAATTAGTGAAAAGCTTCTACAAGCTTGCAGAAAATATGGTAAGGATTCTTCTTCAGCACTCGCATTTGTTCTTGGGCATGAACTCTCACACGCATTTCAAAAAGATCTGAAAGCCAAAGAAACCAGTTTTTTGGCGTATTCAAGTGCAGAGAATTCTTCCATTTCGCATGAAGAGGAAGCTGATGTCAGCGGTGGATTTTTAGCTTACTTAGCCAATTATAAGACATTGGAAATTATCGAACCTTTGATTGAAGATATTTATAAAGAGTTTGATCTGGAAGAAAAATTATACGGATATCCAAGTCTTGAAGAAAGAAAGAAAACAGCTGCCAAAGTCAAAAGAATGATTGAAGAATTGATTCATGTATATGAAGCAGGGAATTATTTTACCGCAATTGGCAAATATCAACTTGCAGTATATTGCTATGAATTTATTAATAAGTGGTATAAAGGAAGAGAGATTTATAATAATCTTGGAGTAAATTATGCTTACCTGGCATTGAATTTTACTTCAAAAAATGCTGATGCTTTCGTTTATCCATTAGAACTGGAGTGGAATACCCGATTGAAAAAGCCTTCTCTAGCCAGAGGAGACTTGTTGAGCAAACCCGAGATGTTGTTGCGTCAGGAATACCTTTCAAATTCTGAAAAAAATCTTATTGAGGCAAGTGTTATTGATCCGGAAATGTTTACAACCAATTTGAATATCATGACAGTATTTGTACTTAAAGGACAGTTTCTGGAAGCATTAGATTATTATAGAACCAATGAATTGATTAAGAAGAGTAATTTATTTGTTGCTGATAATAAGGAAAAGGAACAGCTGCGACTTATTCTGGCATTGGCATATGAAGGTGCCGGACAAAAAGATAATTCTAAAAAAATCTGGAATGATATTTCTCAAACTTCTTCTTCGGTTTTTGCCGAACAGGCTGCATATAATTTAAAAGTAATGGATAACCTGCCGGTCAATCCTTCTCAGGAATCGTGTTTTAAATTTCCTGAGGCTTCTAAAACTATAGACGGAGTTCGATTGCAGAAGTGGCAGCCTCAAGAAAAATATATAACTCTGAATGAGAAAGAAAAAATTGAGATTAGTATTATAAAGTTATCGCAATCTACAATTTATAGCGTAAAAACTCCCACTTATAAATTGAATATGCAACGCATATATGGTTCATGGAAAGTTAAAAATTCAAACCTTAAGAAAGTCCGTTCAAACCTATTAATTACGGGAGGATCTGTATACCATTGTGAAATGGATCGTTATGCAGTTCTGATTGACGCCAAAAATGTAGTAACTGAATATGTTAAGTATTAATATATTGGAATTTGTTTTAGTTGAAATATTTTAGAAAAGGGTTTGAAGCAAATTCGAATGATATTGAAATTCACTTATGATTGATTATGAATCTTCATTACTTAAGCGATAGAAAATAGGTAAATTTGCTATTTAAATACTTACTAATGAAATTAAGCTTAATTGGATGCCTGCTTATAATATTCACTTTAAATCTTGGTGCGCAAGAACTTAATTTGAATAAGAAAAAACTATCATCTAAAGAATGTGATAGTTTAAGTATCATGTTAAAGATAAAATTGTTAGAGAATTCAAACAGCGCCTATGAACTTATTAGAGCGGAGAAATTATTATGGGAGCAATCAACATTTGAACGAATAATTGTTGGAGCAGCAAACAAACTATTTTATGCCGGTAATTTTGGCAGTGTTGTTAGATTATTGGATGAATATAAGAGTAATTATTTTATTGCAAGTCATGAAGCGGATTCAATAAATCTCGAAGCGGATATTGTTCTTTCCAGATCACTTATTTATTCGCAAAATTATAGTCAGGCCACATCATTGCTTGATAGTCTTATTCATAAAGTTAAATCTAAGAATCATGTTAAATTTATCCTGAAGTGTTATGATGCATCTTCAGAATTATATTATAGACTAAATAAATTTAGAGAAGCTAAAAGTTTTCAAGAATTAGCGGACTCAATTGTGCTTCAGTTGGATTCTTTTAGTAAAGAATATCAATATCACTTGCAATATTCAGTATATTTTAATTCATTATTGAAGCAATATGAGAAAGCGTTAAAGAGCAATACTCGTTTATTGCATATTGATAATTCTAGTAAATCCAATCGATTTAAATTATTATATGATCAAGGTTGGTTATATAATAATTTGTTCAAGTACGATTCAGCTGATTTATTTTTGAATAGCGTAGCGTTAAATATTTTATCTGAGTCAGAGCAATTAACATTATATCATTTTCAAATTTTACAGTTTTATGCAGCTAACTTAGTATTGTGTAAGAAATATACAGTTGCAGATAGTATTTGTCAAATCCTAGAGATTCATCTAAATCGTTATATACATAATGAAAATAATGTAGATTTAAATAATTATTTAAGATTCAATACTTTGGTACTTTTGACTCGTTTGGAGATTTTGCAATTGGCCGCAAGTGAAGTTCATATCAACAATTTATTTGTAAGACTTGAAGCGTTTATAAATAAGTATTCTGTAGATGAAAATATTATGGGTAGTGAATATTCAGTATTATTGAGTTTCTTGCTTTCTCAATATAGTAAAACTGATAAAGTACTTGCATTAAAGTGTATTGATAGTTTAATTTCTTTGCTAGAAAGGTCTGAAATAAATCTGCAAGATTTAACAGAAGAAGAAAAAATAAATTATTTAATCAACTATGATACTAAAAAGTATAATATTTTATTTAATTATAGCAGCCTTTTTATTGATCAGCCCAAATACTTAAAGTGGTTATTTGATTTTTCTTTGCAAAGCAAAGGAATTAGCTTTGCTCGAAGTCGAACATCCAAAAATGCGGAATCTTCATTTAATAAAGTTAAAAAAACGCTTGGAAAGCATGAAATAGCTGTTAATTTCTACAAATTTAATCGCGAAAAAATAGTCAATAAAAGATTTGTAACAACTCAAGTTTATATGGCTTTAGTTGCAAGCGGCAATTCAGAGAATCCTTATATTTTAGAATTGTTTGAAGAAAGTAAATTGGATTCATTGATAAATTCACGGGCTAAAAAAAATGAACCTTTTGATTCTGGCATAGCGTTTCGTTCTTCTTTGTATGGATTAAGGCCAATTT
>JABFRV010000022.1 GCA_013140975.1 Saprospiraceae bacterium | reverse complement strand
CAATCTCCAATTCTTTCCTTTTACTTTCCGCTTTTTTTTCAAGCCCCTCCAGACTCTTTAATTTTTGAATCTCTTCGATGTACGCATTAATCTCTTTTTGTTTGTTGGATTTAATCAATACTTCAAATTGCTTTTGCTCAAGTCGCAATTTTAATCGTTTGTATTCAAACTGCTTATTAATCTGGTTATAGGATTGAATCAATCGATCCAATTCAATTTGTTTGTTCTGATAATCTTCAACCTGTTTCTTGAGAGTATTAATTTCTTTGTCCAATGATGCCAGTAAGTTTTCAAAACTTACGGCCTGATCACCTATCTTCTTCTTCGCATAATCAAGTATTTCTTTTGGCAACTTTACCTTATTGGCAATTTCTAATGCGTAGGAACTTCCCGGTCGTCCAACTGATAATTGATATGTTGGGGCGAGATTCTTTTCATCAAAAATCATTGCAGCATTTACATAACCTTCATGCTTATGCGCAAATGCTTTGAGATTCGAGTAATGCGTATTGATTACAGCCATTGAGTTTTTCTCTCCCAATACTTTTAAAACAGATTCCGCAATTGCACCACCAATCTGTGGTTCTGTTCCACTTCCAAATTCGTCAATCAGAATCATCGTTTTTTCATCCGCATTCTCAACAAATTTTCTCATGTTGCTCAACCGGGCACTATATGTACTTAATTCATCTTCTATAGACTGATGATCTCCGATATCAACCATAAATGTTCTGAAGACTGTAAACTCACTGGTCTTGTCAACAGGTACAAAAAAACCTGCTTGTAGCATAAGCTGTATCAACCCTACACTTTTTAGTGTAACTGACTTTCCGCCCGCATTGGGTCCGGATATCAACATGATTCGATTCTTTTCATTCAAATAAAATGAAAAAGGAACGATTTCTTTTTTCTGCTCTTTTAATCGCAAATAAAATAGAGGATGCCTTGCATTCTTGAAACTCATTTTTTGATTTTCGCGAACATCCGGTTTAATCGCCAACATCATTTCGGCAAGATGTGATTTCGCACCCAACACATCCCATTCTACCAATTGAGAATATGCTTCTCCCAATGATGCAGCATAAGGTCTCATTGATTTACATAAATTAAATAGAATTTTTTGAATCTCCGTTTTTTCATCTGCGTGCAATTCAAATAATTCATTATTCAATTCAACGATTTCCTGCGGCTCAACGTACACGGTCCTTCCTCCTTCAGATCGGTCATGCACTATACCCTGAATTTTTCTTCGATGTTCCGCAAGTAATCTTACTACAAGTTTTCCATTTCTGATCCCTTCCTCTTCTTCTGCTAATAGCCCCGAAGTTTTTAAATTATTTACGATGCTCTTAAAGGTTCTGTAAATCTCGCTATTCTTGGATCTTATTTTTTTCCGGATCGATGATAACTCTTCAGTTGCTTCATCTCTAATATTTTGATCCTTGTCAAATATTTTTCTGATTTTAGAAATAATATCTGAAACGTCCGGAAGCTTTGATAAATCACTGTTCAAATAGGTAAAATTAGAATCAGGAACTGCAAGAATAGCACTTTTGATCTGATCCAGATTTATGAGTACATCATAAATCTTGAGTACTTCTTCGGCACTAAGGATAAAATTTTCAATGCCGAGATTTCGAAGTTCAATACTTACGTTATGATATTCTGAAAGTTGTACCCGGCTATGTCGAAGCAGGTAATTGAATTCTTCCAGTCTGTTTATTTTTTCAAGTATTTCACTCAATGCTACACTGGATACAATCTTTCTGATAGTATCCTTAGCATCATCACCTACTGCCAATGACGCTGTCAGCTCTAATACCCGATCAAATTCCAAATCGAGATATGCACTTTCCGGGAAAATTCTCAAACTAAGATCCTTCACCTTGAACTCCTTTCTTCTTATTTTTTTCTCTGAAAAAAAATCGCATCTCATCCAATGAGTTAAATTCTTTTCGATAATTTATACCGGTACCAACCCGATGTCTTAAACCATCTACTCCATTTACACCTCTATAATATATTCTCATTCTTAATCCCGGAACTGGGGTATTCCATTCTATCGAACTTTCACTATTAACATAATTGTTCTGATTGTAAGCCGAATTATTTCCAAAGTTGGCACCAATAGTGACAGCCCATTCATCATTCCAAAGATGGTGCTTAAGATTTAAAGTTACTTCGTTGGAATTGGTTTCGGTTCCAAGTATATTCTTAGAGGGATCTACATTTACATTAAAATCTACACCGGAAACAATATCATTTCCGCTATAAAGTACTTCAGCTAATAAATTACTTACAAAAATAGAAACCTGATTGGACAAAAATTCCGATATCGTACTTATCCCGGTTGTTAAACCTGTATTTCTTAATAAATTAGGATCACTAAATCCACTGTTGTTAGTCGCAACAAAGGTTCTGAAAATAATGAGTGAAGCAACTTGTTGATTAATTTGCTGAGGGTTCTGTTCTAACAATCGAATTTTTGTATCTGCAAAATTTCGAAGCTGTCCTGTTAAATATGGATATCCAAGTTTGAATCCAATGTCTGGTTTTAACAAAGATCCTTTCATGATCATCGTTAAGTCCACACGGGATCTTTCTTTTGCTTCTAATTCCAAAGAAGGATTACCGGACACATATTCTTCAATTAGGCTATGAGGACTTACTGATAAACCTTCATAATTTGCTTCAATATTTATGGTTGCATCCAAGGGATCACCAGTCCATAAAATGCTTCCTCCTTTTTTCAGCTTAAAGGGTTTGTTGACAAAATTAAATAAGGTAAATAAGTATTGCCCGGAACTTATCTCATAATTTCCTTTAATGCTGAATGTATTATTTCGTAGCGATTCAACCTGAATATTACCAAATCCATTGCCTTTTAAAATATCTCCGTTTTTCTCATCGAAAATTATGGACATTTCACAGTCCTCAGTTAATTCAATGTCCATTCGGATATTCATTCCTTTAATAACAATAGGCACGGCTGCCGGAACAATATTGGCGACAGTATCTGCAACTCTGAATTTTACAAACTTAATATCAGGGGATTCTTGATCGAATCGTACCGGAATTACAAATTTTGAACCCTTTTCAGATCTACCCTTAAAATCCATATCGATTTTGCTGGTCGGCCCGTTAAAGCTGCATTGAAAATCCATCATCCCATAACCGTAGTAATACAAATTATCAGTTCTGCTCGTATTTAACACCAGTGCCTTTCTAGACGATAAGCTAACTTGTAAAGCGAAAGTTGAAAGATTATTGTGTATTATTTTTCCATTTACAATGATTGGATTATTCAGCTCATCTTGTAATGTGTTGTTGTCGAATAATATTTCATTCCTGGAAAATACAATTCTTTGCTTTGAAAATTTATACGTAGTATTTAAGTAATTGACTTTAGTGGAAGCATCTGAAGACATAAAGTCACCATCCAAAAATACTTTTTTATTCTCTCGATAGATTGCTATTGGACCTGATAATGTTCCACGGGTTTGAGAAATATTCGTAATAAAGGATTCTAAAAAATACAATTGAAATCCATCAGCTCGCCCTTTCAAATTAAAGTCATACTTAGGCAAAGAATAATCCGATGACAAAGGAATATTAAGAGTTCCACGAACATCAATATCTGTTTCCTTATATTGATTTTTTACATTTATCTTCCATGGTTCACGAATATTATCCATGGCAAAATCAATATAGAATCTTCCATAATTCACTTTGTTGATGCGCATATTGGAGATTTGAATATTCCCTTCTCCTTTATCCAAATTAAAAATATTATTGGCTTTAACGGAAAGATCAAAGCGTCCTGCAAAGTTTAATGAAGGACTTTTCAAAATCGGGTTTATCGTTGCTAAATCAAAAGACTTTATTTCAACCAGTAGTCCGGTATTATTTATATCATCAATCCGCACTTCACTTATCGAATCTTTGAAATAAAAGTCTGTTAAAGAAATATATTTTTTACCAATCTCAAAACTTGCGTTTTTATCATATTGCCAAGGATAACCGTTCACGAGAATTTCATCACCTTCAAAATAAAATTTCTTATTAGTCCCTGCTTTTTCCGAAGCGATGTTCACTCGATATTTTTCAAAAACATCAATTGTATCATTGGCTGACAATTTGAATCGCATGATTGAATTTTCAAAACTCTGGACAAGTTTTGCGCTCCTTAAAAACAATTTGTCATTAATCAGCAACTTATCAGAAACCAACATGCCATCAAAATGATTAGGGTCTCCCAATAAATTTCCCTCTACCTGCTCAAGCGTAATATTTTTGTAATTAATTTTTCCTGCGTTAATATTGGCAATTGAAATTTTATCAACATTATCAATTTTGAAATTGCTCTGAATTAAATCCGTTCTAATTCCCAACTCTAAAAATGATGATATTCTATTAAACGCTTTTACATCTATCTGCCCTACGATAATTAATGGATTCCGATCTTCTTTATATTGCATTCCCAAGTTGCTGAAAATTTCCGGATACTGATCATTAAAATAAGTTATGATTTGATTATAGGCAGTTGTGAGTTTATAATCTCCTTGAATGTCGATATCTACAATTTCCGATTTCAAAACTGTCGATGCTTTATTATTGCTTCTATTTTGACTCAAAGAAAGATCACCGACATTCAATACTCTGTTATTTGCATAATCATAAATCAATCCCTTGGAAACCTTCATAGTACCGGTTAACTTATCAAAATCCAAATCCGTAATATCTGATTCAAGTTTTGCAGATACAATGTATGAGTTATTGCTAAGATTTAATGCTTTCAGATCTACCTTCTTGATATCCGCAGTAAAATTCAATCTCGGAACTTTGGAAAGATCACTGATTCTTCCTTTAAAAACAACATCAAGATTTTTATCCTGAATCAGCGCTTCTCCATCAAAAAGGTTTCTATTGATCTCTGCATCGATTTGAATATTCTGATAATTATATTGATTCAGCTCCACAGAATAAATTTCTGCATTCAAGTTAGCACTCATCTTATCAATATGAAGACCAAGACCATCTTCAATACTTGCATCCATAGTCACATTTCCAATTCCGGGAACATTAAATAATTTACCCAAAGCAAAATCTTTTAATGAAAGATCTCCAGCCCAAGTCGCCTTATCCGTTCCTGGCCTAAGATTTAATCGGATATCAGATTTTAAAACTCCCAGATCCGAATAAAATGTTCCATCTGACACAAAGTCCTCAATAAATCCATCAAATCTACCGGTGTATTTAAAACTTCCAATTTTATTAAAAATCTGAACTTTGGATAATGCAGGAATTAATGATTGCACAAAATCAGAAGAACTTACCAGATGCTTGATTTCAAGATTCACTAATTCTTCTCCTCTTTTAGTCAAATCCCGAGTTGATATATCACCCTTAAATTCTAATCGATTTGGTATATCCACTGCAAGATCAAATACCTTTAAATTATTTAAAGTTCCAAAAAAAGATCCTGCTAACTCAACAGATAACTCCGGATTGTTACTTAAAAATTTATTCTGGCGTAAGAATGGAATAAAATACAGTAAATCTTTACAGCTTATACGTGTATCACGCAACAGAAATTGAAGAAAGGCTTCATCAAGAATCTGTTGCAATTCATGATTTTTTCCCAATTGAATTGAAAGAGAATCTCCAATATGAGAATCGTCCGTTAATATTTTAATTTTCTCAACAACAAACTCATCATTCATATATCTTATCCCGTCAAGAGAAAATGAATTTATGGATAAGGATTTATTGACTAAGGCATTAGAACTTATTTCTTTTGCAATGATCTGCCCACCAAGCATATTATAGTTTTCAATATCCAGCTGAACATCATCTAATCGAAAAAATTCCGGATTAAAATAGGTGCTTCCTACAGAATCGAATGCAAATTGTGAATCATTTGAAAAGAGAATTGAAGCGTTACTTACTTTTAAATTCTTACAACTCAATGCAAAAACATCCCTGCAAAGCGAATCAATAGAATTTACAATAGTCGTTTTTGGCCTGGAACTGTCTTTACCTTGTTGAAGAATTCGGATAACAGGACTTGTAATTTCTATTTTATGAATATCAGCAAATCTCGCACTAAGATTCATATCGTTTACATCAATAGCTGCTTCTTTGATAAAAATGAAATTCTCATTCTTAAGTCGATTGTCTTTCATCAAAAGTGTAAATTGCGAAAGATTGACTTCCTTTAGATTAAAAGCCAACTTGTCACTGTTGCTTGTTTTTGACTTTTTAAATTGCCTGAGAAATATATCGAGACTATTGTCATCGTC
Organism: Saprospiraceae bacterium; assembly: GCA_013140975.1. Lineage (GTDB taxonomy): Bacteria > Bacteroidota > Bacteroidia > Chitinophagales > Saprospiraceae > Vicinibacter. The sequence continues at coordinate 55,780 of JABFRV010000022.1, read as the reverse complement.
TCCTTCGTAATGCGTCATAAACAATTCAGAATTGGTTAGATCCAGCTGATTAAAGCTTAATTCATTTTTAAATAATGATATCAAACTTTTGGCAAAACTAATTCTTACATTTTTGGAATAAAATAATGTGTCTTCCTTATGATCATAAATTAAAAGCTCCTTCACATTGGCACCATTGAAAAAATTAAAATCCAGCGAACTGTATTCTATTTTATTTTCAATTTCATCCTTTAAAAGTGTAAGAATTCTGGACTTAGACCAATTGAGAAAAGAACTTGAATTAAAAAGAAGAAATAAAATAACCAGCAACCCCAATAGCAATGCAAATGACTGCACTATCCTCTTGATAAAGACAAGAAGGCGAAACGCATTCCTTTTTAACCTCGGCATTTTTAGCGAATCTGTCACTTTCTTAAGAATAACAACTTTTACTTAATTTCATTTTACTCCAATCAAATTATAACGAAACTTTAGCATTGACTTCGATCCACTTATGATTTATCTTTATTGTGTCTTTGGCAAATTTTACATCATGCACTCTCAGAATGTCTGCCCCTTTCAACAAAGCTAAACTGTGAAGTGACATAGTTCCGTACAATGCTTCATCAGGAGTAATACCGAGAAGCTTTGTAATCATGGATTTCCTGGAAAGTCCCACCAAAATAGGACAATCGAGAATCTGAAATAGATTCAGGTTTTTTAACACTTCATAATTCTGATCCAGGTTTTTACTAAACCCATAACCGGGATCTACCACTAACTGATGAATTCCTAACGATAAAAACTCTCTTTTCTTCCTTGCAAAATATTGAATAATTTCACTCACTACATTTTCGTACCGCAAATTTTCTTCATTCATCATAGTTTCAGGAATTCCACGCATATGCATTGCTATAAAAGGAACATTAAACTTTGCTACTGTTTCTAGCATCAACGGATCTCGATCGCCTGCGCTTACATCATTTACTAAATCAGCTCCTTCTTGCAAAAGAATGTTGGCAGTTTCTGCATTCATCGTATCAATACTTATCAGAGTATTTCCGGCTTTTTTCTTAATCATTGAAAATACTGGAAGCAATCTTTGCAATTCCGTTTCTGCATCTTGTAAAGGACTACCAGGCCGTGTAGAAGTTGCACCAACATCAATGATATCGACTCCTTCTTCTATATACTGATCGAGCCTCGCTTCTAAAGACTCCATATCAGGATTTCTACTTCCTTTGTAAAATGAATTCTGGCTGAGATTTAAAATCCCCATAACTGCCGGATATTGAAGTCGCACCAATCGTCCATGTATATTAAATAAACTGCTGTCTGTCAATATCTTGGAATTAAAAATCTTACTTTATTAAGAATGGACAAAGATACGATGGAATATTCCAATTTAATACACATAGGATAGATCCCTTACCAAGTCAAAAAGGACTCCAATCTGCACACCTGTTGGAGGCCAAAACTGCAGATTTTCATCTATAAATTCTTCGATTCATCCATTAAATAAAATATTAAATAACTTTAACACATATTATATTTAACTCATATGTAATATTCAATTAAGTTTTTTATGAATATGTTACATATTACATTTTTTTATAATGTGAATTTTAATTTGGCTTATATAGAGTCTGGCGGGAATTATGCTATGCAGATCAGGGGTTTATCCCTATTTTTGTGACGTCAGATATTCCATTCGATTCAATCAAGTAGGTAGAAATGCAGTTAAACAGATTTTTCGCTAAATCACTACATCTTATTGCTTTTTCGGCTCTTCTAGTTGTAAACGTATTCTTATTGCGTTTTCTAATCAACAATAATTTTCTTTCTTTCACTCAATCAGATGTTGAGAATTGCGCTCCCTCAACTCACCTTTATGGTTTTGACACCGAACTCTTTTCGTTTCAAACACAAAAAATAAAACAAAACCAGCTATTTCCTCAGATACTTTCCGGCATTGGTCTTAATTCTTCAAAAGTATCCAAGGTCATGCAAAATATTGATGGATACATTAACATGAAAAACATCCGCGCAGGCAATGATTATACACTTGTTTATAGCAATGAATGTACTCATCCTGATTACCTTTTATATGAACTGGATCCCTCTAAAATATTAATCTGCGACTTAAACGGAAATTCCTGCCCTCAGCTAATTCAAAAAACAACTGAGGTAAAAAGAGAATCTGCATTTGGAACAATAAAAAGTTCCTTATGGAAAGCTCTTGAAGAATCTGGAGTTTCAGGTATTATTATAGACCAGATGGAAGATGCGTTGGCAACAAGTGTTGACTTTCTTCACATTCAGGAAGGATCAAGTTTTAGATTAATTTTTGACAGAATCTGGATTGATGGCGAACCGAGTTCAAATGGAACACTCTTAGCTGCGTATTTCAATACAGGAAATAATGAACACCATGCGATTCGATTTGAAAATAATGGCAAGTTTGATTACTATGACCTTAATGGACGACCATTAAGAAGATGTTTTTTACAAGCTCCTCTTAGATTCTCAAGAATTTCTTCCGGATTTTCACAACGTAGATTTCATCCGGTGTTAAAATATTCAAAACCGCATTTCGGAACTGATTACGCGGCACCAATCGGAACTCCAATTATGTCTGTAGGAAATGGCATTGTTACTGCTGCAAGCTATACAGGTGGCAATGGGAAGTTTGTCAAAATCAGACATGACCAAACGTATGAAACCCAATATTTACACATGTCCAGATTTGCTAATGGAATTAAGCCAGGCACTTCTGTCTCTCAAGGACAGGTAATTGGTTATGTAGGAATGTCCGGATTAGCAACCGGCCCTCACGTTTGCTTCAGATTTTGGAAAAATGGTGTGCAGGTTGATCATAGAAAATTGAAATTCCCTTCCGGTGATCCTCTTCCAAAAGAATTGTTACAGAATTATTTGAAATACAAGGATACAATTATCACGACTCTAAATACAATTCAGGGTCCTGCAGCAATGTTATTGCCTTCAAGAGAATCTACTCGTTCTTAACAAGATCCAGAGTAAAGCTAAATACACTTCCTTCTTCTTTTGTACTGCGCACTTGAATCGTCTGATTATGATGTTCTAATATGTGCTTGACAATGGATAATCCCAAACCGCTTCCACCCATTTCTCTTGAGCGCCCTTTATCAACTCTATAAAATCTTTCAAACAATTTTGGTAGACTTTCTTCTGGAATTCCAATTCCATTGTCTGCTATCTCAATCAACATCTTATCGGCAACTTCATAAATTCTAATCTTTACGAATCCGTCTTCTTTTCCATACTTGATTGCATTCTGTACAAGGTTTGTAATGACTTGTCGAATCATCGCAGTATCTCCCCACACTTTTCGGGAAATGCCTTCTTCTGATTTAAAAATTAATTTGATATTTTTAAGTTTCGCCTTTTGTGAAAGATCTTCAAAAACATCAAGACTTAAATGCTGCAAATCTATGGGAACAAAATCTTTTTCTGGCTTACCGCTTTCTATATGCGAAATAGTGTCTAAATCTTCAACAATAGTTTGCAATCTTTCTGCATTATTCAATGCTCTCTGAAGAAATTTAATATTTACTTCATCATCATTGATTCCACCTTGCAACAAAGTCTGAATAAATCCCTGTATATTAAAAATCGGAGTCTTTAACTCATGAGACACATTCCCAATATACTCACGCCGGTATTCTTCTTGCTTCATCAAAGCCAACTGCTCTTCGTTCTTCTGTGAAAGCCATTCTTCCACATCATTCTCAGCAATATCAAAGGTTAAATTTTCGCCAAACTTATCATTCACTCTAGTTAGCTGACTTTTGTCAGATCTGTTGATTAACTTATAAATGATTTTAAATCTTCGATCCAGATGCCTGAACAAAATGAATCGAATCGCAATAAAAGATACCAGAAAAGAAATCAGAAAAATGATAAATACAATATATGTCTCTGCTTGTAAAATATTTATGACAATTAAAGCCAACAAAAGCATTGAAATTATCATAGCAATTAATATTGAGCTCATAAAACTCAATTTATTGATCTCGGCTTTTTGGCCCTTGTTAGAATTCAATCTTATAGCCAATTCCTTTTATTGTTTTGATATATTCATCATTTAATTTCTCCCGGATCTTACGTATATGGACATCTACAGTTCTTTCCCCGACAAGAACATCTTCGCCCCATACTGCTTGTAATATTTCTTCACGCTTAAATACTCGTGCAGGTCTGCTTGCAAGTAAATACAACAATTGAAATTCCTTTTTTGGAAAATCCAAATTTTCTCCTTTGAAAATTACCGCGAATGACTCCGGTCTAATTTCAAGATCTCCCAATATGATATTATCATTTCTCTTTAACGAGCCCAGATCCACTTTTCTCCTCAATAAGGCCTTCAATCGACTCATTAAAACGACAGGCTTTATAGGTTTAGAAATAAAATCATCTGCTCCTAAATCCAACATTTCAATCTGTGTCTCGTCTTCACTTTTAGCCGTTAGGAAGGCCACTAAAGTTGTCCAGTCCGGATAGTTTTTTTTAAAGTGCTTGAAAAATTCCATGCCATCCATTTCAGGCATCATATAATCAAGAAGTATCACATCAGGCTTATAGGATTCCAGGATTCTTGCTGCTTCAAGTCCATTTCCTGCAGATCTTACATCATAGTTCTCCTTCTTAAGAATATATGTCAAAAATTCTATTGTATCTGATTCATCGTCAACAATAAGGATTTTAATAGGATCGCTATTCATCTTATCGCAAATGTAACAATTCTGGCTGTTTAGTTGTAGAAAAAATGTATCTCACAATTTAGAAAAATTACGATTCCTTCTACAATCATAAATCTAATAATCTAATATTTTATAGTGCTGTAGACTAATTGTCAAGCACGGAACAAAGACTTATGCAGGATTCACTTTAATCTCTCTTCAATCGATTGATTGAAGATTGCAGATTAAATGATTTCCGATTTAAGAAATATATACTCTTCAACTTCAACAATCTTAAATCATATCTTATCCCGTAAAGCGGGATAATTTTAAATCATGTAATCAAATTAATTTGCATTTAATTTATCATTCCTCAATTTCTAAATCAAGTCCTAATTTATTAGTTAATTCAATTAACCTATCGAATACTATCCTGTCCTTCTTTATTCTGGGAATGAATCAATGAATCTGCTTCAATCTTCTTTAGCAAAATACCTCTGGCAAGGCGTTCGACTTCTTCCATTTTTTTCGTTTCTGAATTATAGTATTTCAGAGAATGAACATAGAGTGAATCACTAATTTTATGTTGTTCCAGAATCTTCGTTCGCTCAGATTTCATTATACTGTCACGATATTGTACAGGAAGAACCTCAAACACTGCATTCATATAGTATACATCAGCAATCAAAGCAGCCATCTGGTCTTTGGATAATACGGAATGAGGAGTATCAACCCTACATGCTACAATCAACCCTGACAGGAATATGAAACTATAGATTAAGATTTTCATTACCGCAAAGTTAATGAAACTGCCACTGTAATTTTAAATCATAATAAAATGCAGGGCTTGCAGTATTTGATAATAGCTCATTATTTACTTTATGCGGAACTCGTGAAACCATCGGAATAAGATAAATTCTGTCGTACATTCTGTACTTAAACATAACAGATAGTGTATTCCATGAAGGATCGAGGACAGATCCAAGTTTTAGAATTACCGGCGCGCTATTGAGAACTTTAGTCTCTTTATTTCTGATGATTTGATCATACGAAAACCCAATTCCCGCTCGCAAACGCTCATTTAATCGTAGTTGAACAGTTATGGGAATTGAAATATAACAAAGGTCATAAGTACTCGACAATCCGCAATCTTTTACGCCAGACTCAGTTATACATGAACCGGATTCATAACTATCAAATATATTCAATTGACTTGACTTTAATGCCACAGCAGCAGAATACACTATCTTTTTAGATTCCGGCGTCTGTATTCCAAATTCCCAATTCGCACTCGTGCCTATCTCAAGACTCGTCCTCTTAAATGCAACCGCATTATCATCATCATGCAGCTTATTCAGTCCGAAGGAGGCGTTGGTGAAGAGTTCGTAGTTCTTATCTTGTGAAATAACATCACAAACAAGAAAATATGAAATTATAAATAAAATGATCTTCATATAATTAAAAAGTAAGTTAAAATTAAAACGATAATACATAAAATATATTTTACAGAATTATAATTAATGATCTGTAATTATTTGCCAAGCATTTTATTTTATATAGGCATTTGATCACCAACATATAAATCTTCAAAATACTAAAAAATATGTATGATGCTTACGTACTCATTTTACATTTCCAAAAAAAATTTATTAAGTTCGCGGAACTGCAAATATGCTTAAGTCAAGAACTCAGAATTTCAGCATTAACTCTTTTTTCTCCAGAAAAAACATCTTTTCTTATTTTTTGATACATAAGTAAATGGAGCAGAATCGTCATTCAATGTTACTTTAATTTCAAAATCGTCATTGGTATTATACAGTTTCATAACTCCATAAATAGTGCTAAGGGTTGAGCCTAATTTTAGAGTAGTATTAACTCTAGGATTCTTTAATATACAATTATTAACAGTATTGTAGTTTGGGCACTGAGTCTCTGGCGCATTGCTGGGTGCATCTAACTCCCAGACAGAAAGGTAATTACTATTTCTATAAACTGTAACATCTATTTTGTTATTATTGCCAGAGTTGGAAAGGTCACTAATAATAAATTCGATCATTTTAAAGTTATTTGGGTTTACTACACTAAAAAACATTGTTGGAAAATCATCTTTACTAATTTCATATCTAGAGTTTGCAACAATAATTAGGCTTACTTTTCCATGAATATCTGTAGTTCCTTGCCATTCGTTACCTACATACAATTTCAAATCAGTAATAGCTTGTCCATTCACTTTGTCTTTAAACACCAAAATGGTTGACTGCCCGGAAACATGATTCATACATATAAACGCAAGCAATAATAAGAAATTTTTCATTTTATAAAATTTTATTTTAAATTATATTTATTTAATAAGTCAATAAAATCCTTATCGTTTCTGATAAGATTTAACTCCCTAGAATTATTAATATTATTAATATTACTATATCCATTCTTTAAAGCCAAGTCAAAATATCTAAAAAATTCTTCCTTGTTTTCTCTTAATAAACATACAAGACTTAAATAATAAAAGGTTGATTTTTCTTTTTCATTTAATGAAAGAACTCTTTTTAAATACAATTCCGAAAGATCTAATTCTCTTAATTCTAAGTTCAATACACCTAACAATTTTAGACCAGATAAAAAATTACTATTGATCTCTATGGATTTATTTGCATAAAATATTGCTTCATTGTAAAGCTTCTTGTCATAATGTATCAAACCTATAAAATAATATGCATTGAATGCAGATGAATCTATTTTTACTGCTTCCAAGAAATTAATTTCAGCTTGCTCTTTATTTTTTAGCTTATAATTTATAATACCTAAATTTTGTTGGTGCATAAAGTTATTAGGTTGTTGTTGGGACAATTCTGTAAACAACTTAAGAGATTCAGTTAATTGGTTTTCATAAAATAAAACTAAAGCAATTACATTTTTTACTAATAAGTTAGTATTGGCCTTCGACTCAATTAATGAAACATAGTGTCTTGCTAATTTCGAGTCGTCAAATTTTTCACATAAATATGATGCTAAAAAGCAATATGGAACAATCCAATTATTAGAATTACTTATTGACTTTTCACAATAATAAATAGTTGAATCCTTATTTCCAAATTTTAAAGCATGAGTAACCATCATGAAAAAATATGTAAATGGTGCATTTGGCTCCAATTCTAATGATTGATTAAAATATTTGATTATTCCGTTCCCTTCTTTAATATTTTTATTATTTGAATTTTCATAAAACAATATGAGTCCTTCAAATAAATAAATTCTAGCTTGAATATATTTCAAGTAAAAATGCTCACTTCCAATTAACTCTTTAGCTCTATATAATTGAATTTTATTATAATTAATTCTCCTTGATTTTCTTAATTTAGCTTTAAGTAAACTTGAACTATTATCATTTAAAATCTCGATCAACTCACTATTCGCATCATCCGTCAACTCAGCCACATACTGATTCTTCACCGAGTTTATAAATACTCCTTCCTTTACCTTGGATTCCAATTGTTTGTACAAGGTATCTGCCCACATTCTTCCATCTGAAGCATCAAGGAATTCTTTTTTATCAAGAGCGTATTGAAACTCTTTGTAAATTCTTTGCACAGATGTATCCTGATTTTCGAGCTCCCAACGAATTACAGATCTTGATCCAATATTGTTAAAAGCCGGAATTTCATAAGGTTTTTGCTGAGGATCAAGTTTGGTAAATTTAGGATCCACATAACTGATGAGTTGATTTATATTGCCATGCACAACAGGAGTCTGCGTGTGATTCACTTTTTGTGCATCAATTGCAACCTTGTCTTGTACATATCTTTCTAATTCTTTTAACAAGATAATAGAATCCTGATCTGTATTGGCAAATCCTTTCAGTCCATCAACGAAATGATAACTGAATAATCCTCTACCATTACCCCACTGCTTTCCCTCAATTGAAAGCTCATCAGGCTGACACGACAAGACCATCATCTGATTTCTGAATAAGTTCATCATATTCTGAGCCGTCAAACTGGTTCCTGAAATTCCGTTTCCAGCCAGCGTTCCTGAATGACAGGCATCTGAAATAAATAATACTCTTGCCTTGTTATTCACAGACAAAGTATTTAGAATATCATGGAGAATTGAAACACTTAATGCGTTTAAAAAATAAGATCTATTTGGAGAATCCCATAGCAATAAATAACCGGAGGAATTGAGCAATTTGGATTCAACATCACCATGTCCGGCAAAATAAATAATAACCTGATCACCTTCCTTACTCATGTCCAGCAACCAGCTCAAAGACATCATTACCCGACCTCCGCTAGCCTGCTCATTGGTCAGTAAGATTATGTTATCTAAATCAACCCCATATCCTTCTTTGGAATGAAGATACTTTGCAAATTCCTCTGCGTCTCTGTGAGCATATTGTAGATCTGTTATAAGACTATCCTTGTAATCTGAAACTCCTATAATAAGGGCACGTGTTGTTCCCAATCTCCCTGCATTTAATGATTTTGCAGGTTTTAATCCCCTTAGTTCCTGTGATTCAAGCTGGCTAAAGGTGATTATAACAAAGGTTATAATCCAGATTGCTTTCATGGTTTATTGAATGAATTAAATTACCTGAGAATTTAAAATTTTGATATTAAACTCTTTTGTAATATGAAATGCAGATCCAATACAAATATAACTATTGATTTTATTATTCGTTGTATGTTATCAGGTTATTTCAACAATGTGCCTTCTTTGAAAATTGTCCCGACATAAAGTCGGGATGAAAATTAAAATTGGAAAAGTTGGTTACTTCCGATTCAAAAGCAACAAAGAAGAGCTCTATGAACTCTATTCGTAGCAGAAGACTCCTCAATTAAAACAATAAATCAGGGATGGGATTCTTATATTTGCAATAAGTATTGAGGTAGAATATGAAAAGCAGAATTGTCAGATCTTCAAGAATATTGATTTTAATCAAGATAGCGTTAATTACATCAGTTTTTAACGCAAACAACCTGTTTAGTCAATGTGCAGGATTAGTCGACGCAGGACCAGATTTGTTTACCTGCGATCCTACCATGATGATCCAACTGCAAGGAATGATTAATGGGACTCCCAATAAATTTGAATGGATACCTTCAACCGGATTGTCCGATCCCAAAGCACTTGATCCAATGGTTCTTACAAAGATACCGGGAAGATATAAATACACATTAAGCGCTGAAGTTATTGGCACGACGAATCTCATATTAAATGGAAATTTTGAAGCTGGCTTTTCGGGATTTTCTACAGAATATGTATTTAGAACTTTAGGACAGGGTTTTGGACCGGATAATGTTGCCATTGCTACGAATCCACAAGCTTACAATTCTGGATTTCAAAATTGCGGCGATCATACATCTGGCTCTGGCAATATGTGGCTTGTTGATGGCTCTACCGCCGCCGGAAAAAAAGTCTGGTGCCAGACTGTTCCAACTGTTCCCGGCAAAATGTATCAATTTGAATTATATTCAATGCTCGTATTTCCAAATAGTCCTTCGATTATTGGAATTACAGTGAATGGAGCGAGTATCGGGGGTGGTCAAGTGGGTGCATTATGTGATTGGACATTAATGACTGCTTGCTTTACTGCAACCTCTGCTTCATCAACGATTTGCATATCTGAACTAACGGGCGTTGGATTTGGAAATGATTTTGCATTGGACGACCTTGCTTTGTACGAAAAATGTGTTGATGAAGATGAAGTAGAAGTTGAGATCGTTGATTTAAAAGCTGTTGTCATAATTCCATTTAAACCAAAATGCTCATCTGAAGTCTTTGATTTATTTGGAACCGGCTCAAGTACGGGATCAAATATTACGTATCAGTGGTCAACTGATGTAGGCGAGATCGTTTCTCAAAATGGATTGGTTGCAAAAGGGAAAGGTTCAGGAACGTATACTCTCAAAGTTATTTATAAAAACGGAAATACACTTTGCGAAACGGAAGCGTCAATAGATTATGAAGCACCGGAAAAACTGGAAGGAACGATTCAATCTTTGGGATTGGCCAATTGTGCATTAGATACTATTGATTTAAGAGTTTTAATGAATACAGGAAGTGGTGATTACACTTATGACTGGTCACCAAGCACAGATATTTTAGTGGGAAGTAAATCCGATCTTGCAAAAGTATTTAAGGCACAAACTTACAAAGTCACCATTACCGATATCAATACAGGTTGTAAGTTGGAATTATTAAAATCTATTTCCGCAGATACAATACTTCCTGACTTTAATCTGACCGGAGATACCTTAATTAATTGTGTCAGAAAAAATGCGATTCTGTTATCATCCCTTCAGGATACTTCGCTTTATTCAATTATATGGACTCTTCCCGATAATCAAAAGATTAACGATGCATCAACATTGCAATCAAGCCAAAGCGGAAATTACATTTTAAAAATCACAAATAAGTTAAATAAATGTTTTAACGCAAAATCAATCAATGTAAAAATTGACACCTCTACACCTGTTACTTCTGCGCAAGATACCTTGAATATAGATTGCATAAATAATAGTGCTGTTATAATTCCTTCCGGAAATAATTCTTCAGATGTAAAATATTATTGGTCTTTTCCTGATGGCAGATTTTTAATTGATGACACAATAAGAAGCAGAACCAGTATTATACCAGGTTTTGTTGTAATTCGAAGTGTAAATGAAAAAAATGGTTGCCAGGATATAGATACTGTTCATATTCGGGACATTCGAAAGTTTCCTACTATAAGCATCAATGCCAGCCCGGAATTAAACTGTATTAGAAAATCTGTAGACTTAAACGCGAATACGAATTCTACAAATAATCTTTCCATACAGTGGTCAACACTTTCCGGAAATATCATCTCCGGCGCAAATCAAATAAATGCGAAAGCAGACAAAAAAGGCATTTACTATATTCGATTGCTTGATACTATTAATAATTGTGAAATTTTTGATTCGATTGAAATTCGAGAAAATATTTCTCTTCCCATTGTCAACGCCGGACCGGATCTGGTTTTCCAATGCAAGGATAGTTTATTATCTATCGACGCTTCTTTATCCAGCTCTGGTGCAAATTTTCAATATGACTGGTCAACTACGAATGGCATAATTGGAAGCGGCAATGGAACACAAAAATTAGAAATACGACAATCCGGATCTTACAAACTCGTTATTACTGATATCACGAATGGATGTAAGGATTCCGTGACAATTAAAGTTTCGCCTGATGCGAATAAACCTTTGTTAAATACAGTTCCGCCAAACAAACTAACTTGCTCAAATAAATCCGCAATCCTACAGGCCAATGCAACATCCCAAACGGGAAATACTTTAACATTTCAGTGGGTTGGGGACAATAATCAGAATATTTCCAATTCTAACAGCACACAAGCATCAACTGGTTCTCCTGGTAAATTCACAATCGTTGTAACGGATAGCGGAAACGGTTGTAGTTCTTCAGCGATAATAAATGTTGATATAGATACAACTGCTCCTGGTGCCAATGCTGGCGTTGACCTGGTATTGAATTGTGCTATCAATGAATTCACGATAACAGGTACAAGCAATTCAATTATGGGAATAATTTATAATTGGTCTACATTGAATGGAACAATTGTATCAACAAGTGATCCAAAGACAATTAAGGCAACAAGTCCGGCAACATATATTCTAACCTCTATTGATGGTTCTAATGGATGTATCAGTATTGACTCAATGAGTATTAGAATTGATACAACAAGGCCAATGTTTTTACTCCTGAATCCTGATACACTAACATGTCTTAAAACGCAGTTAACAATATCCGGCACAAATGTTGGTGGAAGTTCGAAATATCTATGGAGTACCGGAAACGGTAATATCATTGGTCCAATTTCAAATCCCAATATTCTGGTGAATAAGAAAGGAATTTATTCACTTACTGTTACAGATACAAGCAATCAATGCTTTCTTACCAGAACAGTGGAAGTAATAGAAGATATTAATCCGCCTATAATCTCCATTGCCACCCCAATCAAATTGACATGTAAAATTCTGTCAGTGAACTTAGATTTGAATATTGCAAATTCTTCAAATTCTTCAATCTTGTGGACAACAAATACAGGAAATATAATAAGCGGATCAAATCAATTAAATCCGACTGTTTCAGCTGAAGCCTGGTATACAGTAAGAGTTATTGGAGAAAACGGATGCGTAACAATTGATTCCGTTTTTGTATCTGAAATAAAAAACGTTCCTACCAATCTTATCACAAATCTTACGCAACCCAATTGCCCTGATGACATATCCGCTTTAAATTCCTTGGTTATTCAAGGCGGCGAAGGACCTTATACTTATTTTATAGATGGAAATTCAATTACTCAATTTCCATTAAGCAATTTATCACCAGGACTACATGATGTAAAGATCATAGATAAAAATGGTTGTGAGTTTAGTTCTAATTTTATAATCAATACACCTTCTGCAATAGATGTAATGCTTCCGGCTGATTTAAAAATTAATGAAGGCACAGACATTACATTGCAATTTAGTTCTACAACGCCTGCCGATTCCATAGCTTCCATAGAATGGCAACCGGCGGAAAAATTATCATGCTCAAATTGTCCGAATCCTACCACAAGAAATCTTGATGACGAAAATATTTTTACCGTTTTGATAACGAATAAAAATGGTTGTACAGCAACTGCTGATATCAGAATTAATTTAATAAAAAAAGGTTTTTGGGTTCCCAATGCTTTTAGCCCTAATGGTGACGGCATCAATGATATCTTTCATCCGGAAGGAGTTGAAGAGGCAATAAAGTCTATTTCTACATTTCAAATTTATGATCGATGGGGAGCATTAATGTATAGAAATGATAATATTCCGGGCACCGACCTGAAAAGATCTGGTTGGAACGGAATGTTTAATAACCAGTCCGTGAATCCGGGAGTATATACTTATATGATTATAGTTGAGTGGAACTCAGGAGAAAAACAAAATTTTCTTGGAGACATAACTGTTGTTCGCTAATGGATGTTAAAATTGTTTTTGAAAATAATGATCTAATAATTATTGATAAACCTTTTGGATTACAGGTAGAACCTGACAAAAACAATCACCCCAATTTATTGCATACTATTATAGATCAACAAAAATTAAAAGATAAATTATTTGTTGTTAACCGGATAGACCGCCCTACCAGTGGGCTTGTGGTTTTTGCAAAAAAGAAAAGCGCTTGCACTTTCTTGCAGTCAGAATGGACAAGCAATAATGTTCGTAAAAAATATCTCGCTATTGTCCAGGGACAACTTTCCAATGGAAGTCAATTATTACAGCATTTCATTTACAAAGATTTTAAGCTGCATCGCGCAATTGTTTCAGATACGAAAGTAAATGATGATTACAAAGAATGCAAACTTCAATACAATGTTTTAACATATAATAATGATTGGAGCCTGCTTGAAATAGAATTATTGACTGGCCGCTATCATCAGATCAGAGCACAACTCTCATATATTGGGCATCCAATCTGGAACGATATTTTATATGGTGCAGAAAAGAAAATGGATGATTCTTGTATAGGCTTGCATTGTTATTATAATTCTTTTAAAATATCCGGCACTTCAGCAGTAAAGACTTTTTCTGCATTACCTATGATGCATCCTGCATTTGGTGTTTTAGAAAATTGGCAGGAGCAGGTTTTTCATCTCAGCAAGAAATAAACGCAATGCCGTAAAATTATTTTGTCCTCATTAAGTAAGGTTGCAAATTATCTCCAATATAATTTTATGACTTACAACCTATAAATATTTCCAACTTCCAAAAATGGATCCATTTTCAATTTTCCATTTTCAATTCTCATTCCGACTTTATGTTGGGACAATTTTCAATTTTCCCATCTTCATTTTCAATTTTCAATTCCCACTTACCCACTTTCAATTTTCAATTTTCAATTTTCAATTTTCTAACTACCTTTACCCTCTCCATACAATAAAAAATGCAGAATAAAATCAACCAACTCCGCTCCAAAAAAGAAGAAGCGTTACTGGGGGGCGGACAAAAAAGAATCGATTCTCAACACAGCAAAGGAAAGTTAACTGCCAGAGAACGTATTGAGTTATTACTCGATGAAGGCAGCATGGAAGAATTTGGGATGTTGGTTACTCATCGCACGTATGACTTTGGAATGGAAGAGCAGATCTTTTATGGCGATGGTGTTATAACAGCATTTGGTACGATTTATAACAGATTGGTTTACGTTTATGCACAGGACTTTACTGTGTTTGGAGGCTCTCTTTCTGAAACACATGCAGAGAAAATTTGCAAGCTCATGGACCTCGCCATGAGAAATGGCGCACCCGTAATTGGTCTTAATGATTCCGGTGGTGCAAGAATCCAGGAAGGAGTAAGAAGTCTTGCCGGATACGCAGATATTTTTTATAGAAACGTTAGAGCATCCGGTGTAATTCCACAAATTTCTGCAATCATGGGACCTTGCGCAGGTGGAGCAGTATATTCGCCGGCGATAACAGATTTTATAATCATGGTTGAACATAGTTCTTATATGTTTGTGACCGGACCCAACGTTGTAAAAACAGTAACCAATGAAGAGATTAGTTCTGAAAGTCTTGGCGGCGCACATACTCATGCTAGCAAAAGTGGTGTGACACAATTAACCGCTGCCAATGATTACGAATGTATTCAATCTGTAAAAAAATTATTAACATACCTCCCACAGAATTGCGAAGTAACTCCGGAGGCAATTCATTATGAACTTGCAGACGAAACATTGCTTGGGATTGAATCGATCATTCCGGAAAGCGCGATGCAACCCTATGACATCAAGCACATCATAGAAAAAATTATTGATGTTGATTCTTTTTTTGAAATACATGAGGAATATGCGGAAAATATAGTTGTTGGTTTTGCACGCTTAGCCGGAAAAAGTATTGGTATTGTTGCGAATCAACCAATGGTACTCGCAGGTTGCCTCGATGTAAATGCCAGTAAAAAAGCAGCAAGATTTGTGCGAACATGTGATTGCTTCAATATTCCTTTATTGGTCTTGGAAGATGTTCCTGGATTCTTACCGGGATCTGATCAGGAATGGAATGGAATTATTAGCAATGGAGCCAAATTGCTTTATGCATTCAGTGAAGCTACTGTACCTCGAATTACACTCATCACCAGAAAAGCGTATGGCGGTGCGTATGATGTTATGAATAGCAAGCACATTGGCTCAGACTTTAATTACGCCTGGCCAAGTGCAGAAATTGCTGTTATGGGTGCTAAAGGGGCTACTGAAATAATTTTCAAAAAAGAAATTGATTCTGCAAATGACCCTGCTCAGGCTCTGCTTGACAAAGAAAAAGAGTATGCAGAGAAATTTGCCAATCCTTATCATGCAGCCGCAAGAGGATTTATTGACGAAGTTATTGAACCTTCTCAAACTAGAATCAAACTTATTAAGGCATTTTCATCTTTGCAAAATAAAGTTGATAATCTTCCACGAAAAAAACACGGTAATATTCCGCTGTAAAAACAATGATTGACATAGAATTACAACAGCAAAAATTTACTACTTATATTACATAATTATAATATTATTTGAATGTCATTTTGGGATAAGATTACAGGCAATGATAAAAATCGGGAAGATGAATTAAGAGAATTTGCTTTTCAAAATCAACTCGATTTTTCTACAAGCAATGATGAGGGACTGATCGCCCAGTTGAGTGAATTCAAATTGTTTAAATACGGAATAAGAAAAACAATTAAAGGCAATTTATTTAATAAAGATATTTACGAAAATAAATATCTGTTTGATTATCACTACACGATTAGCACAGGAAATAGTTCGCGAAAGTTTTCTCAGACTGTGAGATTATTTGATAGTAAAAAACTAGGCATCCCTGAATTCAGGTTACAGCCAGAAAGATTTATGACCATGATTTCAGAATGGTTTGTTAAAAAGGATATAGACTTTCATACTGATGAAGAATTTTCTGAAATGTTTCACCTCACCGGAGAATATGAATCTGTAATTCGCACGTACTTTGATGAAGAGGTAAGACGATTATGTAAGCACAATAAAAAATTTCATATTGCTGCAAGCAATTACTATCTCTGTATCTACATTCAAAATAAAATTTTGAAAAAAGAAGAACTCAGAGCATTCTACAAGTTAACAAATATCATTTATGAGCTCTTTGTGATACAATCCAACAAGCATAGGGTCTAAATCATATTAGGAATTTGACTCGATCCTGCTCAAAAATTTAACCTATCTTAATCTGCATTCCTCTTTCTAAAAACGTACCAAGAAGACCTCTTTAACTCTATTGCTGGAATTTAAAAGATAACCTAGGCATAAGGTAAAAGGAATAAAATCCATACATTACTTTTTTTCTAAAAAGGATGCCTTTCCAGAAAGAATTCTTATATTTGCGGCCGCTAAAGCTAGCATGGCCGGTTTTTCCGGGGGAGTTAGCCAAGGTCCAAACAATTAAAATTTAGCAAAAATGGCCGTTAAAATCAGATTACAGCGTCACGGACGCAAAAAAGCACCCTACTACCACATTGTTATTGCTGATGCCAGATCTCCGAGAGATGGTAAATTCATTGAAAATATCGGCATGTACAACCCTATTGCCAAACCAGCAAATATCGATATCAATAGAGATCGGGCTTTACATTGGGTAATGCAAGGGGCAGAACCTACTGATACAGTTAAGGCAATCCTTAGATACAAAGGGGTAATGTTTCGCAAGCACTTACAATTGGGTGTAAATAAAGGAGCAATTACCCAGGAAACAGCTGATCAAAGATATAATGAATGGATAACAAAGAAAGAAGGGCAGATTAATGAAGCCGTACAGAAGAATAAAGCGAGCATTGACGCTTACCATTCCCAATTGATTGCAGTTAATAAGGTTAAAAAACCTAAGGTCGCTGAACCTGAGGCTGTAGCTGAACCAGAAGTTGCAGCAACAGAAGTTGCAGCAACAGAAGTTGCCGCTGCAGAACCTGAAGCAGAAAAAACAAACGAAACAACAGAATAATATTTCAAAATCAATATAATCTTAATATTAAATATTTTGATTATGATTTTTTTAAAAATATTATTTCGTTAATCTAAACAAATATAATTTATTATTAGCCTGGATAGGTCCTTAATCTATCCGGGTTTTGTATTTTAAACTAAATTCACTTATCATGTATCAGCCATTAGATCAAGATTACAAAGACAGGTTATCAGAAGTTGCAGGTCTTATTCAAAATTCCGATGAACTTAATGCTTATCTGGAAGAAGAAACTACCGAACTCTATAAAGAGCTTCAAGATACTTATGAGCCTCTTATAGCTGAATTATATCAGGAAGTTGCAGAAAAACATCCTTTGCAGATTATTGAATTTGAGAAAACCATTCTCAATCCTGCTTTTGAAGGCTTATTTATTCCTAGAGTCCTTGGCTATAGCGTTCTAAGAGGAACTATTAATCAAGAATCTTTTAAATACAGTAGACCTCAGGAACTGTTTAAAGAAGTAATACTTACTATTGCAGAATCTACCAATTTTGAAGTTATCAAACAAAGAATTGGTCAAACCATCCAAGTTGGATTTGCTTTAAGCAGTGATATCTGGATCGCCAGCCTTTTAGATAAGATAGAAAATAAAAAAGTAAAATCTTTCTTTCAAAGTATGCGTAATGTCAGATTGAATGACATACAAGAAAGAGAAAAACTGTACCAACGTTATGCCAATCAGTTCGCACATTATAATTTTTATTCAGCGAATTTTCCTTCAACAGTTTCTGAATTACAAGTTGATGAACTTGCTCTTAAAAATTTCTTGTTAAAAAGAATTGAATTTAACTGCAGTCACGAAAGTTATAGCAAGGAATTAAGCACATTGCTTTCAAAGAAAGAATTTTATTCTGAATCAGAGTTTGTTGACTTTCTTTCTATTGCAGCAAACTTTATTGAATTAGGTCCGGAAATTGACAAACATATTTCTAGCGTTTTAAATGAAGTAAGAGTCAGTAATCCACAATTCAATAATCTGTATTTTAATTTTCTGAAAAAATCATATAACGAAGGAATTAAATTTGGACAAAAAGCAGACCTTCGATTCTCATCATTAGTTGATAAAAGCATAAATGATGACCTTAGTAAATTTTATAGATTATTAGAGACTATCCATTACAAGGGATTTGTTCATGAAGATAGTATGGATGCAGCCAATGCATTCTATTCTCAGCATGAAGGAATGTCTCAGATTAATGAATGCCTGAGACTTGTTATTACACATCAATTTAAAAATATTGTTGACAACTTAACAGAAGCAGAATACACAGACTTTTTTGATATCAGCAAGACATTTGCTGCCTATATGAATATTTTTGATAATTCAGCCTTCAATCAGGAATTAGAAGCTGTAAGCATGAATTTTGTTAAGAAATTACTACATCATTATAAGGACAAGCGATCACGGGAATATCAGGATGTGAAAAAGTTTGTAAGTAGCGCTTTCGTTGATTATGAATTCTTAACAGAAAAAGAAATTATAGATTTATTCAAAGTCAAAAGAAAGAAAAAAGAATCTGAAAAGTAAAAAAGAGTTCTTCTTGTATCAATCTAAAAGTTGCCAGTAATTTCTAACTACATTGGAATTTTACTGTCAACATGTCAACTGTTAACATGTCAACTATCAACTGTCAACACTTCAACCATCAACTAATCTAATTTACTTTCTTCGATTGATCTCATCTCTTATCTTAGCAGCTTTCTCATAGTCTTCTTCACTAATTACTTTGTTTAAAAGTTTGTTTAGCTCTTCAGAAGAATATTTTTCGTAAGAGACATTGGCAGATATAACTTTGGATTTGTCGTGTATATTGGATTCTTCCAATTCATCCATTATTACTCCTGCACCTTCCATAATAAATTCATAGGTATAAATCGGGCAATTAAATCGGACAGCCATCGCTAAAGCATCAGAGGTGCGTGAATCCATTTCAACGATATCCCCTTCGTGATCACAGATTATTTTTGAGAAAAATATACCTTCTACCAGGTCATTAATGACTACTTCTTTAATATCAATGTTATAGGAATTAAGCGTATTTCTAAAAAGATCATGGGTCAGAGGTCTGTTGGGATTCATACGTTCCATAACCACTGCTATCGCCTGCGCTTCAAAGCCTCCAATGACAATTGGCAGCCTTCTGTTACCCTGGACTTCTCCTAGGACAATAGCATAATTTTGTGTCTGTGTGACACTATGTGATAATGCGATTAATTCAAGTTCTATTTTCTGCATCTGCTTATAGCTGTAACGCAAATGTATTCCGAATTATGTATTGGATTTATATTTTTTTATCGCTTCATTTAATTTAGGCACAATTTCGAATAAATCTCCGCAAATACCATAATCGGCCGCTTTGAAAAATGGTGCCTCAGGATCTTTATTTATGACAATTATTTTTCTGGAATTGTTAACCCCTGCCAAGTGTTGAATAGCCCCTGAAATTCCAATTGCAATGTAAACATTTGGACGAATTGCTAAACCCGTCTGCCCGACATGTTCATGATGCGGTCTCCACCCAATGTCAGAAACCGGTCTGGAACAAGCTGTTGTTGCTCCTAATAAATCCGCAAGGTCTTCTATTATATTCCAATTGGAAGGATCCTTTAAACCACGACCCGCAGAAACGACAATTGATGCTTCCGCTAATGGAGTTTTCCCGGTTATTATTCGCTTTTCAAGAGTCTTTAGCTTACTTGGTACAATACTAAAGCGAGTATCCAATTTTGTCGCAATCTTCTGTTTATCTGAAAGAACCGGAATCGAATTAGGAGATACTGCAATAACACTTACTGCATTTGGTATTGAATATGTAGCTGTTGCCTTACCGGAAAATACGTTCTTCGTATATGTTACATCTGATCCTTTAGCCTGAACTGCAATGACACCGGAAATCAATCCGGCATTTAATTTTGCAGCCAATACTGAGGCTATATTTTTACCCGTACTGTTAAGACTTAGAACTATATGACTTGCAGATTTATCTTTAGATATTTGAAGGATCAGTGATGTAATTTGATCATTTTCTAAAGCTTCTGCTGAAGGTAAGATTACCTCATCAGCTCCATAGCTTCCCAATTCAACAGGAAGCTGATCCGAACCAATGCAGACTGCACAAATTTTAATCCCTTTAATTTCTGAGATTTTAGAAGCAAGTGATAATGCTTCCAAACTTGTCTTCTTTATTTTATTATCTTGAATTTCTACGACAGTGATAATCATCTAATTATAATATTTTAAGCTCATTCTTAAATACATCCACTAATTCATCGATATTATCCGGCGATAACATTTTTACACTGGCTTTGCCGGATGGTAATTCGAATTTTTCAATTTCTATTTTGGCTTCAGAGGCAATTGGAGAAATTACTTCCAATGGCTTTTTCTTTGAGTTCATAATTCCCATCATATTCGGAATTCTTTGTTCGGCAATTCCTTTAGCACAAGACATTACAAACGGAACTTTGCATTCAATAACTCTGACTCCTCCTTCTAATTCTGATTCGATAATAGCGGTATCATTTTGTTGTGTTAGCTTGCTGGCATAAGCAATGTATGGCCAGTCTAAAAGACCCGCAACCAGGCCACCTACTTCGGATCCATTATGATCTAAAGTTTCCTTTCCTAAAAATATCAAATCATATCCCCTGCTTTTGGCAATTTCAGCGATCTGACTGGCAGTATCAAATGAGTCAACGGGTGTATGATCTATCCGAATAGCTGCATCAGCACCTATTGCCAGGGCTTTTCTTATAATTGATTCGGAGTTTTGGTCTCCAACATGAATCACGTCAACCTGGCCCCCAAGCTGCTCTTTTAACTCCAAACCTCTCACAAGGGCATACCATTCGTCATATGGATTCATAATAAATTGAACTCCATCTTCTACAAACTTTTTATTGGATGAGTCAAATGCGATTTTGGAAGTAGTATCAGGCGTTTTGCTAATACAAACCAGTATTTTCATAAAATTCTGTTGTGGCTCAAAGATAATTGATATTATTGTCTCAAATTGTCAAAAAAGCCTTAATGAATCGTAAATCCAGCCTCCTAGAAATGCTTAAATCAGAGCCCTCAAATAGCTTTTTACTGTATGCCCTTGCCAAAGAATATGAAAGTGAAGGGGATTTAGATGGAGCGATCGCTCAACTTGAAAAATTAAAAGCTCTCGACCCGGATTATACAGGGCTCTATTATCATCTTGCTCAAATGTATTATAGTCAGGATAATATTTCCCAGGCGATAACTGTTGTCCAGGATGGAATTTCATCATGTAAAAGAAATTCTGATCAACATTCTTTAAGTGAATTACAAACTCTTTTAATCAATTTTCAAATAGAAAATTAATTCGTATTCAGCTCACAATTCACACGGTGCTGAATATTGAAGGCATCCTATTCGCTTTGTGTTCTGCTCATTTCGTTATGATACATTTTGGAAAAGAACCCCTTCTTTTGCAAAAGTTCATCAAAAGTCCCCTGCTCAACGATTGTATTCTCTGACATCACCAGTATGAGATCCATATTTCGCGTCTGTGAAATTCTATGGGTAATTAATATAAATGTTTTGTCTTGTATCCATTCTTGTACTCCTGAAAATATTTTTTCTTCAGTAATAGAGTCAACTGCAGAAAGACTATCATCAAAAACAAGAATTTGAGAATCTTTAATTAATGCACGTGAAATTCCTACTCTTTGCTTTTGACCACCGCTTAATGTAACACCCCTCTCTCCCAGTATAGTTTCATATCCATCAGGAAAACTACTTACTTCATCATTAAGAGAAGCAGCGACAGCAATTCGCTTCAATTTACTTTCTGCAATTTCGCCAATTTCTTCATCTACTCCAAATAAAATATTATTATAAATCGTATCAGAAAATAAAAAGACGTCTTGCGGAACATAGGCAATTATACTTCGAAGTTCATGAACTGGAATCTTATTCAAATTCACTTCTCCAATTGTTATTTTTCCCTCATTTGGATCATACATCCTGACTAATAATTCAGCAAAGCTGGATTTTCCACTGGCTGTTTTTCCAACAATAGCAACTTTCTTTCCATGAGGAATCTTTACCTGTATATTCTTTAATGCCAACACATGATTCTCAGGATAATGAAATGTAACATTTTCAAATGCAATATCAAAGTTTGATAATCTAACATTCTGTTCTTTATGATCAATAATTTCCGGTTGGGTATTTAAAAATTCATTGATTCTTTTCTGTGAAGCCTCTGCTTGTTGTATTATTGATGCGCACCATCCAATTGCAGATACTGGCCAGGTTAACATATTTATATAAATTACAAACTCTGCAATATTTCCTGCTGATACTGTTCCTGAAAACACACTTAAGCCTCCAACATATATTGTGATGAGTGTACTTATCCCAACGAGAAGAAACATAGACGGAAAAAATAAAGAATCAACTTTTGCAAGATCCAGACTATGCGTCTTAAACTTTTCAGTCTCTTTGTCAAAATATTTTTCCCACCAGGAATTCGTGTTGAATGATTTGATAATTCTAATTCCACTATACGCTTCTTGTGAGATGGTTGTAATCTTTGCAAGTTGAGACTGAATTCTCTCACTTCTCTTGTTAATTAAATTGCTTACCTTATAAATAATTATACTCAACAATGGCAAGGGAGCTAAAGTGTAAATACTTAACATGAAGTTCACTTTAAACATAGTGAAAATCACCACAATAAAAAGCGATATTAGGTTAAAGCCGTATAAGAATGCCGGCCCAAGATACATTCGCACCTTATTTACATCTTCACTAATTCTGGACATCAGATCTCCGGTTTTATTCCTTTTAAAGAATCCGATATCCATTTTTAAGTAATGTGCAAAAATATCTTTGCGCATATCATATTCAACAAGTCGAGACATAACAATAATGGTCTGCCTCATAAAATACATAAACAATCCCATGAGTATAGCACATCCCAAAACAATAATGCCAAATTTCATTAAATGCATCACAAGTTCTTCAGATTGCCGTAATGATTCCGGCATCTTCATAAAATCTACGATCCTGTCTAATGCTTTTCGCAAAGCAATAGGCTGAAAGACTCTGAACAAATTAGAAAGAAAAACAAAAACAATTCCTAATAATAATTTATTCTTGTATCTAAGTATGTAATGGTTAAGTTGAAAGAGGTTTTTCAAAATTTATGCTTTCCAATTCCAAAAACTGATAAACAGTCTTCCATCGAATTAGTTTTGAAATTCAATAATTTATAACGTATTTTTGCAGCTAAATTGATATACTTTGCGACGTATTACGCTGGATGAATTTATCATAGCAAATCAAAATCTTACGAAGAATGCCTCTGGTGAGTTCTCTGGCTTGTTAAGACATCTAGGGATTGCTTCCAAGATTATTAATAGAGTTGTCAACAAAGCGGGTTTACTGGATATTCTTGGAGTAGATGGCAGTGTTAATTCAACAGGTGATGATGTACAAAAACTGGATACCTACGCCAATGACCTGATGATTGAATATTTAAAAAATTCAGGAATTTGTGCTGGTGTTGCGTCTGAAGAAAATGAAACATTCATCGACTTTACTTCCAACTCTAAGATCAGGTCAAGTTATGTAGTTGTATTTGACCCCCTTGATGGTTCTTCTAATATTGATGTAAATATTTCTGTTGGAACCATCTTTGGAATTTATAAAAGACTTTCTCATGAAGATAGACCATTAAGTCAGAATGATTTTTGTCAGCGGGGTAATGAACTCGTAGCAGCAGGATATGTATTACACGGCACTTCAACAATGTTGGTGTTTACAACTGGAGACTCCGTCAATGGGTTTACTTATGATCGTGGAATTGGCGAATTCTGTCTTAGTCATCCCAATATGAAGATCCCCCCTAAAGGAAAATACTATTCAATTAATCAAGGTTATTCTAATACATTCAGCCCCAACATTAACGCTTACTTAAATGCTTGTGCAAGTAAAAATACGGCGTTGAGATATATTGGTTCGATGGTTGCAGACGTTCACAGAACCTTATATATGGGTGGCGTTTTCCTTTATCCTGGAACTCATTCTCATCCTGAAGGAAAACTTCGAATTCTTTATGAATGCAATCCGCTAAGTATGATTATTGAACAAGCTGGGGGTATCAGCATCAATGAAAAAAAACAAAGAATTCTAGACCTCGATGTGAATCAACTTCATCAAAAAAGCAGCATAATCATTGGTTCGAAGGAAGATGTTGAAGAAGTAATTAGCTTCCTTTAGAATTAGAAAGTATCCAGATTTGATTATTATTGAGAGTAAAAATTTCAATAATTACCCACCACAAAAATGCTTTCACTTCAGGAAATCATTTATCACAAGCATGCGCTATTTAAAAGCCATCTTTTTGAATAGAAATTATAATTTTTATCCAGGATTCAATTTTGAACTTTTAATTCACACTTTGCACTCTGGAATAAAACAAATACTCTTTCCTTTTGTTATTTTTATATATTAATTCAATAATATGCGATTCGGAATTTTATTACTATTTATTTGCGCCAATGCCTGGGTAGGCTTAAGTCAATCCAATTTTAAACTTCCGGAACTTGGATATCCATATGCTTCATTGGAACCTTTTATTGATTCCACGACAATGCTTATTCATCACTCGAAACATCACAATGCGTATGTGACGAATTTAAATAATGCATTGAAAGATTCACCGGATGCATCTAAATCGATTGTCGACATATTAAGTTCAATCAGTAAATATTCTGATGCTGTGCGCAATAACGCAGGAGGTCATTATAATCACAGTTTATTCTGGAACATATTAACACATGTAAAGAACACACAACCGGATAAATACTTGCTTGAAGAAATTCGTAAATCCTTTACAAGTATGGACAGCATGAAGACGCTTTTGAATAAAGCAGCTTCTACCCGATTTGGCTCAGGATGGGCCTGGTTATATATAACAAGTGACAAAAAACTAGCCATTGGATCCTCCCCTAATCAAGACAATCCACTCATGGATCTTTCTCCAATAAAAGGAACTCCAATTCTTGGAATCGATGTATGGGAACATGCATACTATTTAAAGTATCAAAACAAACGTGCCGATTATTTATCTGCAATTTGGAATGTGATAAACTGGAATGAAGTCACCAGAAGATATCATGAAGTTATACCTATACCCAAAGGAAAATTTGATGACTGGCCGGAAATAAAATCCTTTCATGAAGTAATGGCGCAAACATTTCACCCTGCAGAGGAAGGAAATTTCTCCGCTATACGCTCACGTTCCAGCGAGCTCGCTTCTAAAGCTGCCACCTTAAGTTCTTCAAAAATTCCTAAAGAATTTCTTAAAAAAGAGGTAACTGATGTATTGAAATCTCTTGTTGAAGGAACGAAGTCTTTAGACAAATTGGTAAAAAAGAAAGCGTCTGATAAGTCGATAATGAAGTCATTGAATTCTGTTCATGATAGCTTTCATAAGGTAATGGATGTGTGTGATCATTAATTTATTTCTTAATTTTAGATCAGGAAATAAACATGATATAATCTTGTTAGTAAAGACTTTATAAAATTCGTAAACCATTTTCCACTTTCGTCTCCGGGTGCAATAAAGTAATTACCTTATCATCTCCAACTACTCCTAAGACCAAACATTCCGAAAAGTAATTCGCAATTTGCTTTACAGGAAAATTAATAACCGCGACAATTTGTTTGCCGACCAATTCTTCTTTTGAATAAAAAACGGTAATCTGCGCACTTGATTTTTTAATTCCAAACGAACCAAAATCAATTTCTAGCTTATATGAGGGATTTCTTGCTTCCGGAAATTCTGTAGCACTTAGAATTGTTCCAACTCTAATTTCAACTTTTTCAAAATCACTATAAGAAATCATCGTCATTCGATAACTAAATCCAATTACAAAATTTCTATAAGAAAAAACTTCAGAGCTTTAGAGCTTTAGAGCTTTAATTAATTTTCCTTTTTCTCATAATCCATTCCACACACCGGACAAGTTCCAGGCTTATCTGATCCTGAACCTTTACAATGCATAGGACAGATATATGCAGAAGTATACTCAGGTCCTGACTGATCTTCTTTTTGAATTTTCGGCCCTTTGTTTTCCTCTTTGGATTTACATTGAACAGATAAAATTGAGGCAATAAAAATTAAAAATAATATATTTTTCATATCAATACGCTTTTGCTAGTAATACACGTCCTGTCGAAGGCTTTCCGGAAAGTATGCACTTCCCGGATTCTTTAAATGCTTCATCCATTGGAATACATCGAATGGTCGCTTTGGTTTTCTCTTTAATTAAATCTTCAGTTTCTGGACTTCCATCCCAGTGAGCATAAACAAAACCTCCTTCTTCTTTCATATATTCTTCAAATGAATTCCAATCATCTAAATATTTTGTTTTAGATTCACGCAGGTCCTTTGCTTTGTTAAATAAGTTATTCTGAATCTGATCAAGAAGATTCATTGTTTCCATAACAGCAGAATTCAGATCAATACTTTGTTTTTCTTTCGTATCTCTTCGAGCAATTTCCACAACACCTTTTTCAAGATCGCGAGCGCCTATTCCAATTCTAACAGGCACTCCTTTTAATTCATATTCTGCAAATTTAAAACCTGGTCGATTTCTTTCATCCCGGTCGTAAATTACCCGAATTCCTTTAGACCTTAATTCTGCTACTATTTTATCACCAACAGCATCGATTTCCGGAGATGGTTTAGGAATTGGAACAACTGCAACCTGAATTGGAGCTAATTTAGGTGGCAAAATAAGACCATCATCATCAGAATGAGTCATGACAAGAGCTCCAATTAAACGAGTTGAAACTCCCCAGGAAGTTGCATAAACGTATTCTTCTTTATTCTGATCAGTAAGATATTTAACTTCGAATGCTTTGGCAAAATTCTGCCCCAAATAATGTGATGTTCCCGCCTGAAGCGCTTTTCCATCTTGCATCATGGCTTCAATAGTATAGGTTTCTTCTGCACCGGCAAACCTTTCATTTGCGGTTTTTGCACCCTTAATCACAGGCATAGCCATATAATCTTCAGCAAACCTTGTATACACCTCATGCATCTTTAAAGATTCTTCAATGGCATCCTGAGCAGTTGCATGTGCTGTATGACCCTCCTGCCATAAAAATTCAGCCGTTCTTAGAAAAGGTCTGGTTCTCATTTCCCATCGAACCACATTAGCCCATTGATTAATCAAAATCGGAAGGTCTCGATAAGAATGAATCCAGTCTCTATAAGTATTCCAAATAATGGCTTCGCTGGTTGGCCTTACAATAAGTTCCTCCTCCAGTCTTGCTTCAGGATCTACCATAAGCTTGCCCTTCTTATTGGGATCAGCTTTGAGTCTGTAATGAGTTACAATAGCACATTCCTTAGCAAATCCTTCTGCATTTTTCTCTTCGGCTTCAAACAAACTTTTAGGAACAAAAAGAGGGAAATAAGCATTGACGTGACCTGTTTCCTTGAATTTTCGGTCCAATACATCTCTCATGTTTTCCCATAAGGCATATCCATGGGGCTTGATTACCATACAACCTCTGACAGCTGATTGATCTGCCAATCCTGATTGATACACTAAATCATTGTACCACTGCGAATAATCTTCGCTTCTTGGTGTAATTACTTTTGCCATTTCTTAAGTAAATATTAACGATCGGAAAATTAAACTCACGCTTGGTGTCAATGTCCAACCATTGAAAAAAACATGAAATAATTTTAACTTATTCTATCTAAAGTTTAAACTAAAATTAACTAACTTAAGATGCAAAAGTAATAAATTGCAGCATATTTAAAATGATTAAATTAACTGAAAACCTTGTCACAATGAACAGAAAAAATTACCTGAGTTTATTTACCTATATCACTCTTGGCTTTTTCACTTCTTTACAGGCTCAGTATGATGATGTATATTATAATCCGGACAGAGATACTGAAATTGAGAAATCAAATTCATCGGATGTTAATAACAATTCAAATTATTCCAGCGATTCTTATTCGCTTAAAAACTATGATTCCGATGACTTTAATGAGGAATCATATAATTACGATGACGACATGCTGGATGATGATGATTATGAATATTATTATTCATCAAGAATAAAGCGATTTCATCGAGGATATTTTGCAAGGGATTTCTATGATCCTTTCTATGCAGACGTTTTTTATTATGATCCTTTTTTCTTTGACCCATTTCTTGCAAGAGATATTTATACTTACAATTATTTATATCAGGATTATTGGAGATACAGAAGTTGGCAAAGAGCCGGAAGATGGAATCGTTGGAACAGATGGAATTATTGGAACAACTGGGATTTCAATTATGGATACAGATCTTATTGCCCGGTTTGGTCTTATAACTATTACGTAAATCCTTGGTGTTATAATTCATTCGGATGGAATGATCCATGGTTATGGAATTACAATGGATATGGCTCTAACTGTGGTTGGTATGACAGATCTGGTTATCGCAATGGTTGGAATAACAATAATAATGGCGGAGTAAATTCCGGAAATCCTAAAGGTACTTTTTACGGCAGCAGAAGAAATGGTTTTGGAACAACTTCAAAGAATGGACCAATTCGTCTTGGCAGTAATACTTCAAATGAAAGAGTTATTCCAAGGTATCCAAATACAGGAGTAATAGGAAACAATCCTAAATCTAAAAGAATATACAATGTTGATGAATCTTCATCGTCTGATTTTCCTTCAAGAGATAAATCGAATAATCAACCGAACAATCATCGCACTCCGAATGAAAGAAATATAAATCCGGATAATAACTCAGGATCGATGTCACCTTCTAACAAGGAAACAAGTCCTTCTGTAAAACCTGATAGAAAACCGCAAACAAGACCTGATGTTAAAAATCCAGAAAACTCTTTTCCTTCAGAAGATAAAAGAAATGAAAGAAAAAGAGATTGGAATCCTTCTGAGTCAATTTCTCCAAGTCAATCGGCACCAAACAATAATTCATCAGAGCCACGCAGAAAAAAAATGAGCTACAATTCTGAAAATTCTTCAGATGCAACTCCTCGTTCAGAATCTAGAAGCCCTGAGAATAAAAGAATTGCAAAAGAAGAAAGATATTCTGATGAAAATTCAAAATCATTTTCTCCACCGTCAAAAAAAGAAGGTAGAAGAGAAAAATCAGAATATTCCTCGAGTTCTTATCGCGAAGAAAAGGAATCAACTAGAGCAAATAGATCCGAAACAAATCGATCACAACATCTTGAATCACGAAGATCAGAGCGTTCAGAATCTCCTAGGATGAATCGTTCGGAGTCACCTAGAATGGAACGTTCAGAATCTCCTAGAATGGACAGATCAGGCTCTTCGTCATCTCCTCAATCATCAAGTCCACGCAGAAGATAAAAAATACTGGTGCAGAAATTAATTTGGTTTCTGCATCTTTTTTTTATTTAACAATCTTTATTAAATAGAATCTTTCCTTCGATGAATAAATATTTATTTTCACTAGTTTTAGTTACTCTAAATATTATTAACATTTATGCTCAGAATAGTTCTGATGTTCTTCGATTCTCTATGGCCAGAACAAATAGTACAGCAAGATTTGAAGGAGCAGGCTCTTCTTTTGGCGCTGTAGGAGCTGATCAATCTTCGATCGGAATTAATCCCGCCGGATTAGGCTTATTCAGAAAATCAGATCTAAGCATAAGTCTTTATAGAAAATCTTTAGAAGGAGAATATTTAATTAATCCTTCAGGTCCCATAGTAATTAGCGACAACAAATTAGTTGCTTTGTCCAATCTTGGACTTGTTATCTCTCAAAAACCTACACGATATTCTAACTGGAGCAATGTAAATTATTATATTGGGTATAATAATTCTGCTAATTTTGATCAAAATATTTCTTTTAATGGCAAAAGCAAAGGGAGTATACTTCATAGATTTTTAGAAAATGCTATAGATCCAAGATACGCAGATGGCAGAGGTCTTCATCCTGATGAACTGGATGCATTTGAATCGGGACTTGCCTATGAGACAGGCGCATTATTTGATGTCAGCAATGATTCAACAATTTATACTTACACAAACGATCTTCTGGAATTTCGGGATTCAATGATTTCCAAGAATGGAGAATTTGTAACGGATGGATTTTTAGGCAACTTAAGTTTTGGATTGGCTGGAAATTATAAAGAGAAATTTATTTTTGGCGGAAGCCTGGAAATTCCTTTGGGTTCACTAGAATATAACAAGAACTATAATGAAATAGACCCCAATAATACGCTAAGACCATTTAAAAATTTAAACTTTAATGATAGGGTGAATAGTGAAATTTCTGGTTTGAAAGTAGTTCTTGGTATGATTTATAAACCTATAAATAACCTAAGATTAGGATTGAGTTGGCATAGTCCGATGTGGTTATCAATGATTGATAATTACAATACAAGTCTTAGTTATTCATATTATGATTCAAAAGGAATACTTGATTCAAATACTTCTAATTCACCGGATGGGGTTTATAATTATAGTGTTTCTACCCCTTCAAAATGGATTGGCTCGATTGCTTATGTTTCTAAAATCGGATTCATTAATGTAGATGTAGATTATTTTAATCCCGGAAATGCCAGATTCCACTTTGAAGAACCATCAGAGCAACTTTATGAAAAAGAACTCAATAATGACATTGACAAACAATATAAATCGGTTCTTCAAACAAGGATTGGTCTGGAAGTTCCATTTGATAAATTTAGATTCCGTGGTGGCTTTGGTTTTCTAAGTTCACCATACGAAAACGAATCAGAAATTTTCAAAACATATAGCGCAGGGTTCGGATATCGAAGAAAACATTTCTTCATTGATTTATCAGGAAGATTTTATTCTTATAAAGAAGCATATATACCTTTCAGAACCGGTAACTCGGATTTTAACAATGATAGAATTCCGGATGCCGTTGAAAGTCTTGTTCTATCAACTTTGAATTTAAATCAATATACCCTTACGCTGGGTTTTAAATTCTAAAAAGTCAATATTCGAATAGTTGATTTTTAGAATAGAGTAAATAAAATAAATAATTCTTATTTCTCATTCATCATGCAAAAAGCATTATTAAGACTTATCCCAGTTTCAACCATATGAGAATTAACGATACTGACCTCGCTGTACCATTCACGTAAAATTTGCAAAGGCACACCAATCTCATTTAATACCTGATTATTAGTCATGGGATCTTCAATCAGATATAATTTATTAAAATACCTTTGAACCAAATCAAATAATGGTTTCAATTCCTTTCTTGCTCCTTCCAGAATTTTATTTTTTTCCATTGCGTATCCATTAAGCCTTAAACCACTTGCCTTAATTTCATCGCAACCATATTCCTCCGATAACGGCATAAAGTCAGGACATACTTGTAACAATCGTTTCGTGTAAACGGACCAGATGTTCTTTAGACTATCTGCGGTTTTAATCATTAGCTTTAGGTATGCTTTATTCTCGGGAGAATTATCAGGAACATAATGCAAAGAAAAACTATTCTGCTCAGCCTTTGCATCAATCTTCTCATTGTATTTCTCCAACTGATCATCAAACTTCTTTATATCAAGAGAAGGCTCCCAGGATTTAACACGCTTAAATATTCGCCCATCATCCATAGTCTCTGAAGATGTGACCAACTTCGAATTCACATACGCTGTACCAAATGTTTCAGGGATAGGTGGAACCTGCTCCAGCAATCTTACTACATTGAACTGGCCGTGAAGGCTAGCTGAGAATAATAGCGCACTAATAATATTAATATTCTTCATTACATCAGCAAAGATAAAGGAAATTCTAATTCACGCTTAAAGTACAAACCAATATATACGAATCAATTTCCCCTACATAAAATCAATAAATTCATTTCTTCAAGATAATAAGGCTCCTCTTTTTTACTGCCTCCCAGGAATGAATGAACTTCATTTCTATTTGATTCGTTTCAATTTTCCCTTTAAGAATATTTTCAACAAAAAAACCGCAATCAGAACCTGACTGCGGCTTTACAATTTAATTTTACTTCTAAAAATAGTGTTTTAAATTCTCATCTAGCCTCTTTTAATATTTACTTTTCAATATTAAATATTTACGCTCTATTATTAATACGTCCATAGGTCATGTTCAAAGTTTAGTAGTCTGTTTTTGATCTTATCAGCTTCTAATAATACTTTTACGCCTTCATTCTCCTGACCTTCAAATTTATCTTTGAGGCGATATCCTTGAACATTGTTCTCTTTATAAATATAACTCGAAAATGCTCTACCATCGAATACATCACTCCAGGTTCCGGGTGATGCATCATTGCTATTATTGAACACTAATTCTTTTGAGAATATATTCCTGGCTTCTGGATAATACACCCAGAATAATGGTGCTTCGTACTTTTCAATTCCGGTTTCCGCATCAAGTTCAACTTTCATAGGAGCGATTCCCAAAATTTTACATTCCAATCTAGAACTCTCCTTGTCAAAATACCAAACCTCCTTAATTCTAAACGTTTTTATCAATGAAAGATCCAAATCAGTTTTTATCTCCTTCACGACTGTAATATACTTCTCCGGATCATAAATTTCAATCGTATCTACTTTATGAAGTATTTTTTCGATTTTATTCTTGGTTAGAAATTTCTTAAAATTATCTTCTTCGAATACTTTTATCTCTCCGCGTGAAGCTGCATCTAATATAATATTAATAAAAGGCTTCTCAAACTCAACAAACTTCTGATTCAATTTTTCACGTGTATCTAAAACGCGCCATATTTTCTTTTCCCAAACAACATCGGCTTCTCTGACATTATCCCTTGAAAGAACTCTCTGCTCCTTTATCACTTTTCGAGCAACAACACCATCGACATAATTATTATCTTCCACTATTGTCACTTCGCTTTCGATTTCATTCACTTCCTCTTGGGCAAAAATGTTAATCGAAAGAAGGAAAGAAAAGAATACTACATTGAATACTTTTAATTTATGCATAACTTGAAATTTTTACAATTTAATATTTTCATACGATTGAAATATACTTTGTATTAGAATTACTTATTTCATTCAATCAATCCTTCAATCACTATAATATTACTGTCATAAAATTAATTGCACCAAAGCAAGAATTGCACAAAACAATCTCGCTATAAATTCTAATTACAAATTATAAGTTGAACGCCCTTAAAATTATTTCTAGTGTCTCACTTTAGTTAAACTTTCGGATTCATGCAAACTTTAACTAAAATTAGTTCTTGAGTCGAATCGGAATTGCAACGATAAAGTACAGTATAATTGATTCAGGTATAAAAACTTATTAGAATCAAGTGTCAAATTCGTCTATGGTTTCTTCAAGATCCAAATACTCCTAACATTAAAAGTAAAAAAAAACCACCAACAGAATCTGTTGGTGGTTTTTCATAATTAAATATTTATTATTTAATATCTAATATTTACTATTAATATACCCAAAGGTCATGTTCGAAGTCAAGTAACTTATTTTTAATCTTTTCAGATTCCAATAACAATTTAACTCCATCATCTTCACCAGTGAATCTATCTTGAAGTCTCATGTTCTGAACATTACTTTCCTTGAAAATATAGCTAGCGAAAAATCTTCCATCAAAAATGTCACCCCACGTTCCTGGAGCAATATCATTTTTATCATTGAATACTCTTTCTTTACCTAATATTTCTCTTAATTCAGGATAGTATACCCAAAACATTGGAGCTTCGTATTTAGCTAGACCTGTGGATTCATCTACTTCGATCTTAATTGGAGCAATACCAAGAATCCTACAACCCAATCTGGAACTTTCCTTATCAAAATACCAAAGTTCTTTTACTCTAAAAGTTTTGATATCATTGAAATCTATATCATTCTGGACGATTTTTATTTCAGAAGTATAAGTATCGGGATTGTAAATCTCCTGAGTATCTGTAGAGTGAAGCAATTTATCCAGTTCTTCCTTCTTAAGACTTTTCTTGAAATTGTCTTCAAGAAACATTTTAATATCACCTCTTTCAGCAGCTTCCTTTAGAATGACAAAAAACGGACGATGAAACTCCATAAAAATCTGATTCATCTTTTCTCTTGTGTCAATAACACGCCAGATTTTTTTCTGCCACACAATGTCTGCTTCTCTGATAGGCTCATAATTTAGAACCCTTTGTTCCATGACCGCCTTGCGATCAATAATATCATCGACATAACCTGAAGTGTCGTCGAGTATTGATGATTCTGTTATAGTTTCATCCATACCTTGTCCTTGCACGTTCCAACAAAGAACACTGTAAAGGCATGAGATAATTACAAATCTTAATTTAGTCATAGTTCAAAAAAATTATTTAATCAAAAATGTCATATCATTTAATTCACGTGCTGCCTGATCACCTGGGCAACGTGCTTTGATATCTTCAAAAATGTAACGATCTCCCGGCTTAGCTTGATCAATTACAGCTCTTACCTCACCTCCAAATCGATTACCTGCATCATTTGTTCTAATCTGTGGATCCTGGCGAGGTGCTATTCTTACACATCTGAATTGCGTAATCTGGCACTTTGCATCAAAATCAAATCCTTCCAGTGTAGGAATGATACCTTGTTGCGCTTTGAAAGTTCCGTTAGGCATTGTACCTCCTTTTTTCTCTCCTAGTGCAGGAACCGGAGTAGGAATTCTCTTCGCTCTGAATTTATAAGGTGTTGGAGGTAACCCACCACCAGAAAGCGTGATTGTACATTCTCCCTGTTGAGATACATTAGCCATGTAAGCACCACCACCTTGCGGTTTTAAAGCGAGACCGGCTCCAGCTGCATCAACTTTTAATTGTGCAGAAGGAACACCTGAAGCTGAAATTGCTACCGGGTTATCAACACCAATATAAAATACATTCATTTTTGTAGCTGAAACTGTAGAAGATCTCTCTCCAACTTCAAATTCAAAGTCTTTCTTATACGTATCAGTTTTACCTGTTACTGGGTTCGTGACATTGGCAACAGCAGTATACTTTCTTAAACCGATTTCAGTTCCAGAAGATTTCCATACTGCGATACCTTCTTCATTAACACCAAGTGGAGAACCATTTACTGATAAACTTACCTTCGTTCCCGAAGCTTTTGTTGTAGAAGCTGCCAGTGAAATTTCAGTTTCAAACGGTTCGCCCTTAATAATATAATTCTTCTTAGGAGAAGAAATAACGGTAAACTTATCAAGAACCACATCTTCACCACCAAGCTTCTTGCTAAAGTGATTTAAGATTGCATTTTCAGAAGCTTTAGCATCATTGACAAACTTTGTGAATATCGGTTGACAAGCACCCAAAGGCATTTGCTTGAATGTAAATTCTTCCCATGATTTCTTTGTTGTGAGCTTCCATGATTCATCGTCAATATTTAATGGAATCTCACTTTCCATTGATTTTCTTAATGAATCATCAACTAGAGAAAGGAATTTTTGACGATATTCAAGAATTTTATTTTTGAATTCAAGACCTTTTCCGCCATTTACCATATTTCTGGTTGTGACATCTTTATCTTTTTTACCCTTCAAATCCTTTTTATCACCCTTAATTATATAATCTCCTTCGTCAACAGACCCGTTCTTATTTCCGGATTTATCGACAAGTTCGTCAAATAATGTCTTGACATAAGAACTAAATTCATTACCGTATTGAACTGCTAAAGGAGCTCTGTCAGCATACCTTTGAAATTCTGGTTTTGATTTTGCTCTCCTGGCAATACTTTCAGGTAGACTTGAATTAGCCTGGTCTAACGCCATGTTAGACTGTTCCAATCCTTTGTTAACCATCTTGAAGGCATTGAAAATCTCCGCTGATACGTTCAACGCAAGAAGCGCTGTAAGTACCAGGTACATAATGTTGATCATCAGCTGTCGCGGCTGCTTAGGAATAGACATACTTTACTAAATTTTAATAGTTTAATAAAAATTAATGAGTGGAAACCCGTCGCTCTTAATGAGCTCCGCCACCCATGTTTTTGTAAGCTCCTAATATGTTGCCGTATACTGAATTCAGGCTAGTTAGATTCTTATTTAAATTAGCGATCTGATCTTTGTATGATTTAGTATCCTCTACTGAAGCAGATAATGAAGCCATTGCATCATTTAATCTAGTAGAGAAATTATTCATTGCAGCCATCTGATCCTTTGTTTTAGAGAAGTCAACTTCCTGTAATGCTTTTAAAGAACTCATGCTCTTAGACATTACTTGTAACTCTCCTAACATACCTCCTAATTGATTCTCAACCATTTCACCATTTAAAGGTCTAGAACCTGCTTTCATAGGACCATCCGTTAAAGGATTAATTCTTGCATTATAATTATCTAATCCTGGATAAAGTTTTTCCCAGTAATAATCTTTTTCCGGAGGAAGTATACCTAACATAAGGAATAGAATTGCTTCTGTGATTAGTCCAATTGTTAGCATGATATCACCACCTTCTAATGAAAGGATTTTGAAAAGAGCACCAACCATTACGATTGCGGCTCCAACTCCAATTAAAAAGTTTTTAAAATACTTGAATTTGTCAGATTTGATAAATGAGGACATTGTTTGAATTTTTTTTAATTTAAAAATATTTTTAGAAGAAATAAAATTTCATTGTTTTGATTGGACTATAAAGACTAATATCTTTATTCGCCCTACTAATAATCTCCAATTGATCTTCCTAAGAAAGTTAAAACAGTTCTGAAACCTAAATAAGACTTAGAAGTGTCTTGAAATTCCCAGGTTCTTGATCCTGTCTGAAGGTACCAGCCTATGTCTTTCCATGATCCACCTCTAATTACTTTTCTTTTATATGAATCTGGATCTTCAGGTTTTGCATCATATTTAATATCAGGATTCATATCCCATACTATATTATAAGCATTGTCGTGGTATGATGTCTCAGTCCATTCAGAAACATTACCTGACATATTGTATAATCCATATTCATTTGGGAAATAGGCATCAGCCTTAACTGTATATTGTCCTCCATCTTCAGGGTAATTTCCTCTTCCGGGTTTGAAATTCGCTAATAAACATCCTTTAGCATTTCTTAAAGTATATCCACCCCAAGGGAAAGGAGCTAACTCGTGTGTACCTCTTGCAGCCCATTCCCACTCAGATTCAAGTGGCAATCTGAATTCTTCAGAATTTGGCTCATCCTCTCCTTTGAAAGCATTCCAAAGTTGAGTTCTCCAATAACAAAAAGCTCTCGCTTGTTTCCAGGTAATTCCAACTACTGGATAATCATCAAAAGCTGGATGTGAAAAATAATTTCTCGTATAAGGCTCATTGTATGAATAAGTATAATCTCTTACCCAGCATAAAGTATCCGGATAAATATTTGTCTTCTCTTTATGGATTATAGAGCTTCTTTTAATATCTCTTTGGTGAGCTGCCATTTGCCAGTCCTTCCATTCCCACTCATAAACTAGCTTTCTGCTATCTATTTCTGTTACCCCTTTAAAAGCATCAGCACCTTGAAAATTTAAATCATTCAATGCTTCGTCTTCGCGATCAATTTCCTGTTCCCAATCAATCTTATCGCTAGTACCATCTTCACTTTCCTGAAAATGTCCTAAAGTGGCATGAAATAATGAATCAGCAACCCAGGAAACGAAC
This sequence comes from Saprospiraceae bacterium, assembly GCA_013140975.1. Taxonomy (GTDB): domain Bacteria; phylum Bacteroidota; class Bacteroidia; order Chitinophagales; family Saprospiraceae; genus Vicinibacter. Next base: position 17,406 of record JABFRV010000022.1, on the reverse strand, counting down.
TGACGATATTCATTGTTAGTAATTTCAGTCTCGTCCATATAGAAACCAGATATTGAAACCTGCTTTGCTTTCTGTACGTGAGTTGCAAACTTGTCTTGATCAGACTGTCCCATTGTATAAGTTCCACTCGGAATATATACCATTCCGAAAGGACTGATACCATTCCATTTTGGTCTGTCCTGGACTCCAATTAACTGACCGTCTTGCTGCCTCTTCCCACATGAAAAAGATATCAATGTGAGTATTAACAAGGCAATGAAAGAAAGATTCAAATTCCTCATTTGGTTGTGATTTACCTACTAATTTTTATTTAAAAAGCGCGTAAATATACGGACTATTCAATTTCAAACAATGATTTTTTTTTAATTACTATAAATAATCTTTTTAAATCAAAGCCTAGATATGTTAACGCCTATATTTTACACTTATTATATAAAGCAATAAAAAAAAATGAAAAAATTATATTGCAAAATAAATAAATATATAATTTAACTGATTTACAGTATTTTACCACCTAGGATTATAAATAATTGGATAACGGGACAAAGGATCTTTTGCCTTTAAATCAAATTTTAATCCAAATTGTTGGGTAATCCCATAGCTTCGTGAAACTGATGAGAAAAGTGGCCATTCTATCTGATAACTTAACCAGGTCGTACCCATAAGATTAAAGGAAAACTGTGTGCCTATTGCATCCAGTGAATTTTTTCTAAACCCCCTCCACATGAATCCACTTCCAAATTGATTTTTGTATCTTATATCCGCTCTCAATTCTTCCTGATTTACTTTGAAATCTGAAAAATTATAGAAAGAACCGCTAATCATCCAGGAATTATATAGGTATTCTTTATGAAGTACAATTTTTAGGATCTTTTCTGAGGTGATAATTCTTGCTCCGCTTGGTCTGATATGCGCAAAAGGCAAACCAACTTCAACTCCGGCATCTATTATATAGGATTGCAAATAATAAGAAAAATTAAGAGATAACGCCTGTTGACTTAGTTTCAACTGATTGAGTATCGGATCATTATGGCTAATTACGGATCCTATATACGTGCCTTCGGGAGTTCTGATTGATGAATAATCCAATGTCAGCCAATCATATTGAATACCCAGGCCTACCGAACTTAAAACATCCTTACCTGCAAAAACTTGATTGTAAGAAGTTTTAACACCATTATGATCCATAACTCCGTGAGATCTGTTATAGAAAGTAAGTCCATAAGCTCCTTTAATAGATTTTATAGGAGATGTAAAATGTGCTGCGAATATTCTGGGAGTAAATGATTGCTTTTCCCATTGGCTTCTATAAATAGCACTAATAACTTTTACACCTCGCAATCCGGCAGTAGATTGATTCGCCATATAAGAATCAAGATATAACATTGGATTCAGGTGTAATTGCTGAGAATTTACAGTTTCAACAAAAAGAAAGATGATCGCTAAAAATTTAACATGAGTACTCATCATAGTATTTCTTGAATCTGATTGTTAAATTCTTCACGACTCGAACATGGCACTAAGCATACCTGGTCAGTGCATAACTGAATCGTATTTTCTTCCATTTCAGATGTGTAAATATAATTCAATTTTTGCTGAAATAAATTATCAACGAGATTTTCTACAGAATTTTTATTTTTTACTTTAGCAAAAATTCTTCTGTTCAAAATATCCGGATGCATTTTTAACCAATTCATATGCGAAAAATAATGTTTATTGCAAAGGGATGAAAAACTAAAATACATTTTCTGAAAACGATTATAGTATTCTGTTTCATTCGTTTGCCAATATAACATATAATACAGCTCGCATAATACTGCATTCGCATTCGGGATAGAAGAATCGTTTATGTCATAACTTACAACTGGATGATCGTTATGCATTTGATGATTAAAAGAAAAAAGACCATCTTTCTGTGAAAATAAATTTTCTATAGTGTGAATTAATTGAACCAATTCCTCAAAATATTCTTGTTGACCTGAGATCTGAAATACATGCCATAACGCGTTTCCTAAATAAACATAATCTTCTAAAAAAGCAGGTTGATAACATTCTCCATTCTCTAATGAAATTCTAAAATACTCATTTGATGTATTAGGTATTTTGTAATTACTCAGCATTCGGGTAATAAGTTGAATCGCTTCATCATGGTATTTCACATCAATTCCGGCTCTATAAGCCTTGCAAAGTGCTATAGCTATCAAAGCATTCCAGGATAAGATTTCTTTGGTATCAGTAGAAGGTCTAATTCTTTGCTTTCTTGCTGTTCTCAATTGAAAATAAGAATCTTGTATTTTTTCCAAACGAGCTTCAATTTCTAAGGAACTTAAATTGCTTAATGGAAGTGCGTTCAATACTTTTTTTTGACTACCATGTAAAATTTCAAGATCCATGTTTTTATAGAAAGTATCTTTCCTTTCTTTCAAGATATTGCCTATTTCACTTTCATCCCACAGATAATACAATCCTTCTTCTCCTTCACTATCTGCATCCAAAGCAGCATAATAGAGACCATTCTTCCCCAACATCTCCTCTTTCCAAAAATCAAAACTATTTTTTATAAAATATCCGACAAACTTAAATTTTTCATTTGTATATAAGGTTGATAACCACCCTATGATTAATGCATGGTCGTAAGCCATCTTTTCAAAATGTGGAATTTTCCAGCTTCGATCTACTGTATACCTAAAGAAACCTCCTTGCAAATGATCATACATCCCTCCCAAGCAAATGCGCTTTACAGATAGTAAAAGAAAATTATTATAAACTCCTTTCTTTAGAATTGTATTGCAATTTTGCAAAAATTCCATCGCTGAGGTATTAGGAAACTTTTGTCCGGTACCCATTCCACCGTATTCTTCATCTATTAATGACTGTAATGATTTTAATACTTCTTCAATTTGAATTTCAGATTCTGTTTCCTGTAGAATTTTTTTGCCTTGAAGATAATCTGTAAGTGATTCATGCAATTTGTCAGCTTGTAATAAAATCTTTTCATTCTTGTTAGTATAAGATTCAAGTATCGCATTCAATAAGTCAGGCCATGAAATTCGTCCATATTTAGCAACAGGTGGAAAATAAGTTCCACCATATAAAATCTTTTGATCTGGTGACATTATACAATGCAATGGCCACCCTCCCTGAAATCCCATGAATTGTATAGCAGACATAAAATAATGGTCTAAATCCGGACGCTCTTCTCGATCAATTTTTATACTTATAAAATGACGATTCATGAATGCAGCAATCGCTTCATTTTCAAAACACTCGTGCGCCATTACATGACACCAATGACAAGTAGAATAACCTATACTGACAATTATTATTTTATTTTCTTTTTTGGCTTTTTCAAGAGTCTCAAGACTCCAACTATACCAATCAACCGGATTATCCTTATGCTGTAATAAATAAGGACTGTGGCTGTATTGTAATGAATTAGGCATTGCATTCAAGAACTAAACCATCATATGCAAGAGAAACACCATGAGGCAGTATCTTTTCTACATTTGAATGCAGACCCATCTGATGACTTAAATGTGTAATATAAGATTTTTTTGCTCCTATTTTTGAAATAGCCATAAGAGATTGTTCAAGATTGAAATGAGAATGATGTTCTTTAAGCCTTAATGAATTAATAATGAGTATTTCAAGATTTTGCAATTGCTCAAAACTTTCTTCAGAAATAAAAGAAGCATCCGTTATATAAGCAAAATTTTGAATTCTATAACCAAGAATATTCAATTTTCCGTGTTGAATTTTTATAGGTATGATTTGGAATTCTTTACAATCAATCAATTGATTCTCCACAATTTCATTTAATTGAATTAAAGGCAAACCCGGATATTCATTTGCCCCAAATATATAATGAAATCGAGTTTTCAAATCTTTAATAACAAATTCATTGGCAAACAACGGAATTTCACTTCCATTATGTGCAAAATTGAATGCTCTTATCTCATCAATACCTGCGGTGTGATCTGAATGTTGATGTGTAATTAAAACCAAATCAAGTTTCTGAATTCCGGAAGTAAGCATCTGCTGTCTAAAGTCTGGCCCAACATCTATTTGTATGTTCTTCCCTTTATACTCAATATGTACAGAAGTTCTAAGTCTCTTATCGCGAGTATCAGTGGAACTGCACGTCGGACATGAACAAGCAATCATTGGAATTCCAACGGAGGTGCCTGTTCCAAGAATTGTGATTTTCACTATTTCCTAAGCCGCAATTTCTTCTGGGGCTCTAAGGTCTAACATTTTATGATAAAAAGAAATAGTTTCTTCATCTAAAACACTAATATCGATTGGGAGCTGAGGTAACAAGTCCAGAAAACAATTAATTCTAGCCTCGAGATCAAAGAATTTGTTGATGATGATCAGCTTTCTGGATTCAACTCTACAGTATCCTGATTGGAAATGACCTTGTTCATATCTAAGTTTATATCCGATATGATTCGCCAATTCTTCTAAGCTTTTCAGAAAATTACGGGTATATTTCATTTAATCTTGAGTTTTTGGAACATCAGGGGTAAAGATATTAGGAATCCATTATAAAAAAATAATATATATTAAAAATTATTTTTGTTGATTTAACGTATATAAAAAACATATTGATTGTCAATTCGTTATAAAATTTTACTTTTAGAACTAAATTTTAAAATTAATGAAGAGAGGCATAATTCTTCCAATATTAGGATTTCTAATAACAACTGCTTTCATTAGAGCACAGGATACCAGAAGATTTTTCGGCAATGCTAAAGCCGGCCTAAACTTTGCCCAAATAGATGGGGATAATCTTGGAGGGTACAATCGTTTTGGTTACAACGCTGGAGTAGCAGTAAGCGCAAGGCTTCAAAAGAATACTGAGATACAACTTGAGATTCTTTATAGTCTTAGAGGATCACGGTATGGTAAGTATGACAATCTAATAAGTGGATACCGTCTTGATTACATTGATCTTCCTTTGATTTTTTGTTTGAAAGACTGGCTTAAAGAAGACAGTAAAGGATCTTACTATAAGACTCACTTTCAAGGTGGATTGTATGTTGGTCAATTAATTAAAAGTTCTAGCCTGGAATCAAATCAACTGGATCAACTTTTCAGAAAAACAGATTTCGGTTGGCTTTTAGGCTTTACTTTTTATGCAAATAGAAATTATGGAATAACGGGTAGGTTTACCCGATCTTTTTTACCTCTTCATGAATATATTGATAATGGAGGTTCAAAAATTCGGATGACAAGTTATTTTATATCTTTGGGCCTTACATATAGATTCAATTAAAAATTATATGAAATACTTATCCCTTACTTTTATCCTCTTGATAAGCTTATTTATCTCTTGTAAAACAGAAACTAAAAAGCCTGCTAACAATGACCGTGCGGCTAATCTAAGCCCATTACCCCCTTCAATAATTACACAACTGAATAATACCTGCACAGCGATAGATATTCTTCCTTTAAGGAAAGAAATGAATGCCAGTCTTAGCTTTAGCAAGGATCAATCTCAGGCTTTACAATATATTATTTCCTTCATTTCGGACGAAAAGGGTGCCTTATTAGGTAGTTGCACCCCGGATGGGCATATTGTATTTCAGGAAAATGGGGAAATAAACTATGAAGCTGATATCTACTTTTCCGGTGGATGTAGCGTCTTTGTCTGGAACAAAGGAGGGAAAATTAGCCACGTAAATAAAATCAAACCTGAAGGTATTGAGTTTTTCAAAAACTTTTTAAAGCCAATTAGCCGAGAGAAAATGGAAAGCATGTCTCAACCTCAATAAAAAATTTAGGCAAGCCTAAATTTTTTATTAGCTTTACATAAATTTATGGCTTATGAATGAGATCAACGAGCATATTCAACAATTCTTCTTATTAGAATCCGGAATCCGAGCATTGATTGCATCAATTCTTGTAGGAGGGTTATGTGGCTTGCTTGGTTGTTTTTTGGTCCTCAGAAATATGTCTCTCATTGGCGATGCACTTTCACATGCAATTTTACCTGGGATAGTAGTTGCATTTGTTCTATTTGGATATTCAACTATGGCGTTTTTTGGAGGTTCGGTGATTGCAGGATTAATATCAGCCTTTATGATAACCTGGCTACAAAGAAATATTAGAGTCAAGAATGATGCTGCTATTGGAATCATTTTCAGTTTTATGTTCTCTTTGGGTGTTATCGGAATCAGCTGGCTAAGTCATCATGAGGGAGTTCATTTGGATCTGAAAGATTTTTTATTTGGTAATATTCTGGCTGTAGAAACGAGTGATGTTGTGCTGACTTTTATTATGGTTATTCTTGTTTTGTCCATGATTTTAATTTTTTACAGATCACTTTTCGTTACTAGCTTTCAATCAGATCTTGCCAATACGCTGGGGATTAATGCAAACTTTATACATTATCTCACCATGTTTTTACTCTCCTTATCTGTTGTTGCATCATTGCGTTCTGTTGGAGTTATACTTGTTGTGTCCATGTTGATTACTCCTGCTTCCGCCGCACTGTTAATTTCAGATAGGCTTCCTAAGGTATTAGCAAGCTCTGTAATTTTAGGAATGATTTCCTCCATGACAGGATTATTATTAAGCATTTCATTTGATTTTCCCCCCGGCCCTTCAATGGCTGTTGTAACTACTCTAATTTATATTTTCATAATGATATTTGCTCCACAAAGGGGATTGTTTTCAAAGTGGAGAAATCGAAGAAATCATCAAATGCGTGAAGTCATTGAAGATATCTTGAAATTAGTGTCAAAGCAAAAAGCCTCTTCACTAAGTATTCATGAAATCGCTGAAAAATCCATTCATTCTGAACGAACTCTATCGCGCTATCTTGGGAAAATGCAAAAACTTGGTCTGGTCAAATTACAAAATAGTATTGTACAACTAAGCGAAGACGGGCAACTTCGGGCGCATCAACTCATACGCGCACATAGATTATGGGAAGTTTATCTCGTCGAACAATTAGGACTTGATAAAGATCAGATTCACGAAGAAGCCGAAAAATTTGAACATCAAATTTCAGAAGAAGAAATTAGAGAAATGGACGAATCATTAGGCTATCCTGAGACAGATCCACATGGGTCACCAATTCCACGTCAATAATAAGGTTATAAAGAAAATTAAAATATTCATCTACCCAAGTTTATAAGGCATACTTTCAAATATGAATCGTTCAGATTGCAGACTTGCTCATAATAACATCGCTAGAAATTATTTCGACCTATAAGTGATAATGTAAATCACTTTCATTAAACAATAATATTCTCACAAATGAATTCAACATCTTTTTCATTCATCTCTGTATGTATGGGTAAGCGAAGAATATGTTTTTCCCAATAACTTGCATTAGGACAATCTTGAGAATTTATTATAGACCCAAAAGGACTTGAATGCAATGCCAGGTAATGGAAGGAAGCTGAAATTCCACTCAAATTCAAATTTTGAATCAAGTTATTTCGTTGGCTTTCAAATCGAAGCTCTACGTAAAAAATTGAAGTGTTATAATCAGAATAATTGAATTTCTTTGGTAATTTATATACCTCAGAATAGTGGGAATCTAAGATATGCATATATTGCCGCCAAATTTTTTTCCTAAGATCAAAAATGCTATCCATCTCTTCCAATTGTGCAAATAATTGCGAAGATTGAAATTCTGATGGCGCATAAGATGAACCTACATTTAACCACTGGTATTTGTTAACCTGTCCTTGCAAAAAGGCATGACGATCTGTTCCTTTTTCAAGATGAATTACTGCCTTGTCAAAATAATCTGAATTATTAATTACCAATAATCCTCCTTCCCCACAAGAAATTGGTTTGGTATCATGAAATGAAAAAGTTGCGAAATCACTTAAGGTTCCAGCTTTCCGTCCTTTATATTCTGATGTCAATGCCTGTGCAGCATCTTCAACCAATACAATATTTTTCGACTTGCAAAGGGAAATTATTGGATCCATATCCACACATACTCCAGCATAATGAACAACTACAATGGCTTTAGTCTTAGAACTTATCAAAGGAAGAATCTGATCAATTGATACATTAGGATGGTCTTCTTGTGAATCACACCATATGATTTTAGCACCTCTTAATAGGAAAGCATTAGCAGTCGATACAAAAGTAAAGGATGGAACAATCACTTCATCCCCCTCTTTTAATTCAATCAGTAGAGAAATTAATTCTAAGGCATCAGTACAAGAGTGGGTCAATAGACAAGTATTGATCCCAAAGTAGGAATTAAAAAATGCCTCGCATTTCATTGAAAACTGATTATAAGAAGACCAATGACCGGATTCAATTACCTGATGGGCGTACTTCAACTGATTGGCAGCTTGATAAGGCTTGCTTAATGGAATTCTATTTTGATTCAAAGGAGATGCACTAAATCAAGAACAAAATAACAAAGAAGATTAATGATTCTGTACAATAATTTAAAATTCTTTTCTTTGCAGCTGTGTCTTCCATAATTCAAATACAAGGCTTTAAGTTCAGCATTATCCATTATGCAGGTGTATTCATTGGAATTATTAGTACATTATTGATCTATCCTCAAGATTTAAATTTATATGGTTTTTATGGATTTCTTACGAATGCTGCTTCCTTATTGTCCCCAATCGTAAGTCTTGGATTCGGATTCGTAATGTTACGATACTTCCCTCATTATAGAGCAGAAGGGACACCCACAAATTCTGTATTTTTAAGATTCATATATTCGGGATATTGTATTGGCATAATTTCATTTACTATTCTTTTCATTTGCACCTCCGGATTTATAGCTGACTATTTTTTTAAACATGATAATCTGGTTCTAAACCATCTGATTTATCTTCTTCCTCTAACGATTTTATTTGTAGTTTTTGAATTTATGACCAATTGGTCGATCACACATAAAGAAATTGCCTTACCCGCTATATTATCAACTTCATTAAAAATTATTCTTCCTACACTCTTCCTTTTAGTCATTCATAAAAGCATAGGATATCAAGGTTTTCTATACTGCTTGATGACCTATTATATAATCATTATTTTTTTGATTCTTCGGTTTCTTGCCACGAAAGAGAAATTACTTCCAGGTATTCATTCGGATCTTACTTCAAATCTGAATAAAAGAGAGTTAATTCAATTTGCAATCTATAGCATGGTTACCGGAACGAGTGTAGTACTATCGTTAAGAATTGACAGCCTGATGATTACATCTCATATTGGAACAGAAGCCAATGGAAAGTTTAGTATGATCTACTTCATTAGCAATGCGGCATTTATTCCGGCGCATGCTATTTACGAAATTCTTTCTCCGTATATAGCTAGACATTCTAAAGAAAACAGCAGTTCTTCGATTCAATCAATGTATGAGAAATCTGTTCGCAATATGCTAATCCCTACTCTATGGGCTTCACTTTGTCTCTATTTTTGCTATGATGATTTAATGAAAATCCTTCCTCACGGTGAAAAATTAGCATCTCTAAAATATTCTCTTTGTCTTTTGCTTATTGCCAGAGTGATAGATGCGGCAACAGGTGTGAATCACCATATACTAAATTTCTCTAAACATTATAGAATAGAGCTTGTGCTATTGATCATTCTGGCATTCAGCAATATTCTTTTCAACCTTTATTTTATCCCTCAGTTTGGAATTTTTGGCGCAGCTTTAGGAACCATGATTTCCGTTTCAATTTTTAATATATCTAAGTCCGTAATTATTTATTTAAAAATGGGATATTATCCATTTGATAATCGTTTCTATAAAATATTAATCTACTCTACTTTACTAATTCTTATTCTTTCTATTCTTCCGCATTGTGGAAACTCCCTAGCTCAAATTATAATAATCGGATCTCTTACCAGTCTATTATTTCTATTTGCAATACTTAGACTTGGAATTTCGGAAGAATTAAAAGCCTGGATTTATAAATCAACAGAAAGTTTATTCAGAAAAAGTAAATAAAAAAAGTCCGCTGATTAATCGCAGCGGACTTCGGAGGTAAATCAAATGTCTTTCTCTATTATCGCTTATATACCCAGAGAAATTCTGATTTTGTTAAGTCAAACTATTAGTTCTTTATTATCATTTTCTGTATACTTCTGTTTTCTGCATCTAATCTTATCAGATACTGAGAAGGCAACAGATTTTGCATATCCAATTCAAAATTATTATATCCTTCAATAAGTTGTTTATTCGAAGCAAACTGCAATTGTCCTAATAAATTATAAACGCTTACAGTTGCAGGTTCTGCTTTTGAAGAATAAACACCAATATTGACAAATTCATTAAATGGATTAGGCTGAACATCCATTTCATTTTCATCTATAGCCTGATCAGAATTAACAAGTGCTCCTGTCGCCTTAATATTTAAAGTATAATCTTCAACCTCACCATACGCAAATGTTAAACATGAAGATGGATAAGATCCATATCTTATAGAAACCCTCATACGAGTTGTTCCTATAGAAGCTCCGGCCGGCACTGAAATAGTATTTGATAATAAAGCAGTACTTCCACTTGCTGTACTAACAACTTCTTCGCCTGCATCAGTAAACACATTATTTCTATTCCAATCAATCCAAACTTTTCTATATAATGTACCTGAGTTGCCTGTACTTCCTGCTTGATGGCTTAAAGTGTAACTTGTACTTCTAACAACATCTGTTACCAAATTTGTTCCATTATAATAACCTCCGTCTTTTCCGGAAATTCTATCAATTGTTCCAATTTTTACTCTTGCAACCCACTCAAAATTTGCATTGTTTCCTTTGGAATTGCAATATGAAGAAATTAACGTTGTAAAAGTAATAGTAGGAGAATATGCACTAGAACCACTTGCACACACTGCCTGAACTCTAACATTATAAGATGTACCCGCTTGTAAGCCTGTAAGATTAACTGCTAAAGCTGTTGTATTGAAAGTTGACCAGGTTTGTGAAGTATTTAATTTATACTGAAAATTATACGATATAGCACCAACAACAGCATTCCATGAAGAAGTCGCAGAATTGGTAGTTATATTAGATACTGCAAATCCAGTCGGGGTATTACAACTCGATCCACCTGTTGTAGTAAAATTAACCTGTGAAGAATAATTACTATTTCCACCTGCACACTTCGCTTTAACTCTTGTGTTGTAAGTTAAGCCGGCAGATAAGCCATTCATTGTATAATTTGTAACTGTCACATTGACAACTGTCCAAGTACCAGAAGTACTTAATTTGTACTCAAAATCATATGAAGTAGCACCCGTAACGGTATTCCAGGTAGCTTTTGCAGAAGTGTTAGTGATATTGCTTATTGCAAGCCCGGTTGGAACACCACAAGAACCACCTGAGCAAGATGTTCCAAGGCAGTTAGCATTAATTACTTCTTGTCTGATTTTATCTCCAGGTAATGGACCGAATCCGTTTCCAAGATTAATTCCATAACTTGTTAGATGACAATAAGACATCACAGTTCCTCCATTCGTTGGAGCAGGTCCAGGCGAGCAAGAACCTTCTGGTGTGTAACAATTATCAATTGCACCACCTGTCCAACCACACCAATGCGTATGATTAGAACCAACATTATGACCCATCTCATGAGTCATCACCATTACAGTCCAGGAATATGTAGGAACATTTTGATAAGTACTGCTAATGTTACTATATGCATATTTATAACTTGTGCAAAGTGCATCAAGCCAGGCAACGCCTCCAATATTATTTCCACCTAATGCAGCCAGATGTGCTAGGTCTCCGTTGAAAACTGGTCGTTGAGTTTTAAACTGATTTAATGCAGTTAATGAATTTGTCTTACTATAAGGATCTGCTGTCGTCCAAACAAATATTTCAGAAATGGTAGTATTTATACTCTCATTCGTGTACATTGTTTTTACATTATTGAATACAGCAGTTATCCAGTCAATTGTACCTTGAACACCTCCTTTATTATCATGAAGTGCTTTATCACACTCAAGGTAAACTCTTATACAATCTCCGGCTGCCATATCTGCATTATTAGAATTAGGAGTTTTAATTACTTTCTCTAGTTCATCTGTTGCACATGATATTTCTGCATTCTTAATTATGTCTTTATCACTGTAAACCATTAAACTTAATGGCTCATTAGGAATTGATTCAAGATTAATATTGTAACCATCAAGAGAAATCATCCCTAGTATTTTATCTTCGAAAACTGTAATTGCAACCAAAGATTGCTCTGATTGATGCATCATAATCCCTTGATAAAAAGTTCCTAATTTTACATCTTGAACTTGTCCATCTGAGGTCTTTACCTGAAAGTTCTGATCAAACAATTCTACTTTTACGAGCTCAAGAGAAATTTGACCAAGGTCACTAAGTTGCAAAGGCAGACTAATTGCCTCAGGCTTTTCATTCGAAATTGACAGTAATTGGGCGGGATCTAGGTTGAAGAAATCAGCCTTACGTACGCCGAACAGTTTTAATGCTTCGCCATTCGTATTTGCGAAGCTGCTTAATTCATGATGAACAAACTTGATTCCATGAATCTGTGTTTCTTGAACTTTCTGAGCTATTAGGTTGGCCTTTGGAGGATGTTGGGCATGAACTCTAATATCTTCAAAATTTTGACCACTTACGGTAATAACCATAAGTAAGAAGCTGCATACTGCTAGCAATTTGGTAAATGTGGTTGAAAAAGTCATTTCGGTTTTATTTATATATGAATAAAAAATGTATACGATCTGAGCAGACCGGATATGTAGTAGGATGTGACAAAGATACGGAATTTTGTATCAAACCAAACATCAGTGAAAACCCTTAATTTTTTATTTTACAGGTTAACCCCTAATAATTAATATATTGGATTCAAGCAAAATGTATAAGGGACTTGTTAAGAACCCTTTAACACATTAAAGCTTTCGATTAAGGATTGTAATCTGGATTGTCCGTCCTCTAATTTTCTCTTCTCTTTTTCAACTAAATCAGCTGGAGCGCTTGAAACAAAGCGTTCATTGCTCAATTTCTTCATGACTGACTCTATAAACCCTTTTTGATATTTAATCTCTTCTTCTAACTTTTGCAACTCGGTATCTTTATCAAGAGTTATAGGCAATTGAATGTAATATTTATGCCGCAAGCCCAAAAAGCTTTTGGCGTCTGGAACTTCTATTGCACTATTACTAATGCTAGAAAACTTCCCCAGTTTTAAAAGCAGTTCTGACGCTCCTGTTGTTGCACTAAGATTTGGTATATTAGATTCTTGAATAAAGATTGGGACTTCTAAGTTCATTTTAACATTGTACTGCTGCCTTAATTTATAAGAAGTGCTTAAAACTTGTCTCAACTCTTGAACTTGCTCTAATAATGCAACATCAATAGCATCTTTTTTAGGATAAGATGACATCATACAGTCTTCGCCTTTCTCCCTTATTTTAATGTTATGCCAAATCTCTTCGGTTATAAAAGGCATGAATGGATGCAATATGGTGCAAATCTGACTTAGGTAAGAGATTGTATTTTCCAGTACTTCTTTTGATACCTGATTATTTTCTTTGGGCTTTATTGCCTCCAGATAAAAACCACAGAACTCATCAAAAATAAATGAATAAATCATTTTTAATGCCTCACTTAATCTTGATTGCTCGATCAGTAAATCAGAATCTATATAAACTTGCGAAATTTTATTTTCCATCCATCTCATAACCAATTGATCACTCAAAGAAGATGGTTCATTAGAATCTGACCACATCTTAACCAATCGGGTTGCATTATAAATCTTATTGCAAAAATTCCATCCCTGACCACAAAGACTATCATCAAAGAGTAGGTCGCCGCCAGCAGGTGAAGATGATAACATTCCGAACCTTACTCCATCAGCTCCAAATTCATCAATAAGTTGTAATGCATCCGGAGAATTTCCGAGTTGCTTACTCATCTTTCTTCCTTGCTTATCTCTCACCATTCCGGTGAAATACACTTTTTGAAATGGTTTTTCACCAATCCATTCGTAGCCAGCCATTATCATCCTTGCTACCCAAAGAAATATTATATCCCAACCTGTAACCAACACATTCGTTGGATAATAATATTTAAAATCTTCAGTATTATTGAATCCGTCAAACACTGAGATTGGCCAAAGCCAGGAAGAGAACCACGTGTCTAATACATCTTCGTCTTGTTTCAATTTACTCTCAATGAACGAACTGCCGATTTTCTTTTTTGCTTCTTCTAATGCTTCTGCCCTTGTAGTACAAACAAAAACCTCATCATCATAATAATATGCCGGCACCTGATGTCCCCACCATAGTTGACGGGAAATACACCAATCACGAATGTTTTCCATCCAATGACGATATGTATTCTTCATATGATCAGGAAGAAACTCTATCGTTGAATTCATTACAGCATGTAGAGCAGGCTCTGCCAGCTTTCCGGAATCAACATACCACTGCAAACTCAAACGAGGTTCAACTACGCTGGATGTTCTTTCTGATCTTCCAATATTGGTCATGTAGTCCTTTACCTGAACTAATACACCTGCTTCATCGAGTAAGGACTTAATTTTTTTTCTTGCAACAAATCGATCAAGACCAATTAAAATTTTTGCTTCAGAATTCAAACTTCCGTCTTCGTTAAGAATATCGATTACTTCCAATTTGTGCTTAATTCCCAATTCATAATCGTTCTGATCATGTGCAGGTGTAACTTTTAAAGCACCTGTTCCAAATTCACGATCAACATATTCATCAACAATAACCGGAATTGCTCGATTTATTAAAGGTATTAGAACTTTCTTTCCAACAAAGTTTTTGTAGCGCTCATCTTCTGGATGAACTGCAACTGCTGAATCTGCCATAATTGTCTCAGGCCTTTGCGTTGCAATTACAATATATTGAGAAGGATCAGATTCTAAAACATATCGGATATGAAATAATTGTGCATTCTCTTCTTTATATATAACTTCTTCATTAGACAAAACAGTCTTGGCCTCCGGATCCCAATGAATCATTCTTTTTCCTCTATAGAGCTTTCCTTTTTTGTAAAGATCTACAAAGCATTGTATTACGGATTGAGATCTAACATCATCCATTGTAAATGCTGTACGATCCCAATCACACGATGCACCAAGTCTTCTTAATTGCTGAAGAATTATGCCACCGTATTTTTCTTTCCAGTCAAACGCATGTCGAAGAAATTCCTCTCGTGTTAGATCGGATTTTTTTATGCCGCGTTCACGTAGCATTCTTACAACTTTAGCTTCTGTAGCAATCGATGCATGATCAGTACCAGGAACCCAGCAGGCATTTTTCCCTTGTAATCGAGCTCTTCTTATTAAAATATCTTGAATCGTATTGTTCAGCATATGACCCATATGCAAGATACCTGTAATATTTGGGGGTGGAATTACGATCGTAAAGGGCTCTCTATTGTCAGGAACCGAACGAAAATATTTCTTTTCTTCCCAATATTGATACCATTTCTCCTCAACGCCCTGAGGAGAATAACGCGACGCTGTTTCCATGAATAAAATTTATCGAATGTCGTATCTGAAAGAATGAAGGGCACAAGGACCACTTACGGGTCTTTCAATCACAAAAATACGATCATAAGAGGGATTTTCAATATTCCCGGTAAAAGGCTTTTGAATATAGTGCTCAAATATTTTAGAAACGGTCTCCTTATGGACCATTATAACAGCTTCTTGTGATTGCAAATGTTTCAATTCATCATACAATGCCTTTAAGTCTGCCTGATCATAGTAATTCACTTCCAATTTCTTAGCATCACTTAAAGGCTGAATTGTAAGAACATTTCTTCGAAATGGTGTAGAAATTAAAGCTCCTATTCTCATGGTTTTAAATATCTGCATCAAATGAAGCGCTCTCCATCTTCCGTCTGTACTTAATCCCGGATCTAAGCCGATAGGATCTTCCTCTGCAGCAAAAAAGAAGAACAACAATTGCGTAGATTCATTCTTAAGTCCTTGCACAAATACTGAATCTTTCCCTCCATTTAAAATAAAGTAATTTCCACGAATATCAGTAAGTGTAGAAACAGTTTGTGCATAGGTACTTGTAAGAAATTGCATGCAACAAAAAGCAAAGATGTGTATTCGAAATTTCTTTATCATTGAATTGCAAAATTAATCCGTCCTTAAAAGGATAATTGATATATACTTTTATTTAACATGGGTTTAACGAGAAGGCACTTTAAACGGTGATCTAGGCTGCCATTCCTCAACTGGCATAAGAAGATCTAAAATACTTGGAACTATCCTGTTGAAAAATCTGGATTCATGTGCGAGATAGCAATAATAATCTACAGGCTCCGCACCCAGAGAACTTTTTATCTCTAAAGCAGTGCGAGCAAATTCAATATCACTTACACCTAAACGCATCGCATCTTCGAGATAATATAAGAGCATATTGTGGTACAATTCATAGGGTCTGTTTTGACTCTTGGAATACCCAACAAAATGTGCACTCATTATATCACTATTTAAAAAATAACTATAAAAAGCAATTAACTTTTCTCCGGCAAAAATTAACTTTATACTAAAGTCATCATTTAAAAACTTTTTGACTGTAATCAGGTATTGCTGTGTAAGTTCAACGATATTAAAACCAGCAGCTTCTGCAACTTCTTTATAAAGCTCAAATAACTTTTCCTCATGATTCAATAAATCAGCTAGGCTTGCATTGATTACTTTTAAATCAGATCGATGTCGTAAAACCTTTTTTACTTTGGTTCGGTATTTACTTTCAAGTGCTTCCTGATAATCCTCAATGGACTTCCACTCTTTTCTTAACGTCAACTTCATCGATGGTTGTATCGTAAATTCATTTAGACGCAGAAAACACGTACTATATTTTTTACCTAATCGTTGCTCCGGATGAATATCTTTAACTACAAAAATTTGCGACTTTTTAAGCAACTCAAAATCATTCAACAATCTATAAGAAAGTTCAGAAATCAAACTTTTTCGTGCTTCAAGTTCTACATTATCATCATATACAATCCCATAAGGACCAGCTGTCATCAAATTTCCTAAAATCGAGGCATTCAAATTCACCTTTCTTGCAACAAATAATTTAATGGCAAGAGCAATTTTATCACTTAATGAAGAAGATTTCCCTGTTTCCATTTGCAACTTTAGTCTCTTTTCTGCGTCAAAACCAACGTTTTGCAATTGAAATAAAGCAATGGTTCTACCCTGAAGTGTACAATAACCATACATCAGGTTCATGTTTTCGGGTTTTGAATCTTCTAATGCCTTTAAATATGGAATTGACAATAAAACAGGTATTTTTGCATTTATTCCCCAATGCCTTTCAATCTCTTGAAGATTGTCGCTTAAGTAAATTGTTATTCCTGAATCCGGGTTGAAATTAGACTCCATTTCTGGTTTAAGGTAAATCTAACAAGCAATAATCAATCAAGTTCATTGTCCTTAAATAATAG
>JABFRV010000193.1 GCA_013140975.1 Saprospiraceae bacterium | reverse complement strand
CTTGGAAGGCACTTCGGATCTTATATTCTTGATGATAAAGGCAGGTTATTTGAATATTTTAATTTTGATATTTCAAATGGGAAAATTATTAATGATAAAATAATCATGGGCAAATACTCAGGTGTTTATGAAGCAGACTCAAACTTAATTGTAACCAAAAACAAGAATTTCACATATAGTGTATTAAATAGCATAAATCAGAAAACAGAGAAAATGATAGGGTTTTCAAGTGATACCCTTTATATAGCAGATATAAGCTCATTGACTATATTAAGCAAATATCCAACGAGCAAAAATTTTAATCCTTTTCAAGCTTTTATTAATAATAATAATGTTTTTATTTTTCATTCAGAATATAAGAGAGACGGAAATTATTTAGTTATTAATACTTTTGATTTGAAATTGAACTTAATTAAAAAAGATACCTTAAATCTTGGATTTAATAATAATTTTTTTAAACAAGCACTATTAATAGATAATAATTTTGTATTTATAACATACAATTATGCTTTTCCGGGAATTTTCATTGTTCCTTTTGATAAACTGTCAGAAATTCGTCTTCCTAAACTTGAATTATTAGAAGTTTCCGGTAAAATTGATAGTTTAAGAGATTCTTTCTTTGGAGTTTGTAACGTTTATAATTTAAAAACTAACTATACTTTAAAATTAAGAAATAATGGAGTCGAACCGATTTCTTCATTTTACTTAGTTACTAACAATATTTCCGCTTATGGAATCAATTACGCTAAAGATTTAAACATTAAACATATTAAAATTCAATTAAAAGAAGCTATCTTACCAGGCGAGACGATACAATACTCAGGCTCACAAGTTAATTTCTTATATAGGAATAATGTTCTTGATGTTAAAGGAAGTATAGATTCAATTTGCTATTCAATTCCAGCGGCAAATGAAATGAATAATTCTAATGAATTTTACTCTAAATGCCTTAAATATACTTTAAATACTTCTACAATTAACGAAGACGATAAATTTACAATATTACCTAATCCAGTAAAAGGAAACTTAATAAATGTTACCTACTCAAGAATGAGAGACGAAAAAGTGTTTTGCAATTTATTTAGCATGGAAGGTAAAATTATTTATAACGAGGAATCTACATTTAAGGACAATTTTCTAACCATAGATCTTCCAAATGATATAAATACTGGAATTTATTATTTGAAGATTTATAATAAGAATAATGCAATTACACAAAAATTAATTATTGAATAGTTCGATTTCAATATTGGTTTCTCGAAATTCAGAATCAACATTCAATAAACTCCAAATAAAATGCACTTTCTCTCAGTAAGTTGGATTGATTTTTAAATAACCCTACATCGAAATAAATTCTACCACCCTGAATTTCACCTTCCATTAAAGTCGTCTTGAAGCATAATTTTATTAAACGCTTCGAAATGACAATTTTCATCCAGACTCTATGTCGGGACAATTATCTGTTCTATTGTGAATGTTTGGACTTCAAGCTGGAGGCTTGATGACACAGCGAC
This sequence comes from Saprospiraceae bacterium, assembly GCA_013140975.1. Classification (GTDB taxonomy): domain Bacteria; phylum Bacteroidota; class Bacteroidia; order Chitinophagales; family Saprospiraceae; genus Vicinibacter. The sequence continues at coordinate 19,608 of JABFRV010000193.1, read as the reverse complement.
TTAAGGAGGCTTGTCACGCACGGCGTGAAGCTTAAGCCGAGACCTGAGTTCTTTTCGGGATCAATTTTCATCACGGTATTATGTTGAGACAATTTTCAATTCTCAATTTTCAATTTTCAATTCTCTATTCTCTTTTTCCTTAAATGTGATTTTCGTAATTCGTATCTCGTATTTCGTATTTCATATTAAAGCTTATCCGTTCGTAATCGAATACGTGATTCTGCCACCAATACTCCTGGGTGCTTCCATAATTCCTGGCCTTAAAGTATATACTTCATTGAATGCATTCTGAACATTCAATTGGACTCCTAACTGCTTAAACTGATATCCGACACGGAAATCGTATAACCTGTATCCTTGATTATGCGAACGTCTGAATTCCTTTACTCCATTAATAAACAAACCTGATTCGAATAAAAAATCAATAGCTTCCACATGAGATGCATAAGTAAAATTTACACCTGCGAATATTTTTTTGAATTGATACTCAATATCAATTCTTGCTAGCTCCTTACTTCTATACTTTAATACATTAATTGATGATGATGATGCTAGAGCGTTTTTTTGTCCCCGAGAAGCAGAATCCAGATTGTTTATTGAAAGGTCCTTACCCGTAATATCAAATTCCTGAAACTTTGGATCAAGAAAAGTAATTCCGGCATTATAAGTAATTTTAGATTTTCCAAAATCTAAAATTCCCTGATTTGTAATTTCAACTCCTTTAATTCTTACGTTGCCAACATTCTGTGCCTGATAGAACGCCTGAAAGAATTTATTAATAACCAGGGTAAATTCTATCATATCCTGATACCTTGAATCAAAATAAGAAATATCAACCAAGCCCTGATAATTACGCCATTTAATACCTTGCTTAATTCCTATTTCATAAGAATTACCATGTTCTGAATTCAAGTCTATATTGGGAATTATATTAAAACCTCCTGCATTTGTTTGTATATATTTTTCAGCCAAACTCGGAAATCTAAATCCCTGCCCAAATGAAGATCTTATATACGTGCTTTGTCGAATCTGATAATTCATTCCAAGTCTAAAAACAGGTCGATCATCTACAACAGGATTTTGTATGAATTCGCCATTCACTTCCGAAGGTCCATTCAGTCGATTATATTCGTATCTAACTCCTGCACTTAATTTTAATGTCCTAAAAATTGTTTGCTCAAGTTGTGTATAAATCCCGATATTATTGCTTTTAAATATACTGTCGCTGAATAATGGAGCATCAATGCTAAAATAATTAAATACAATTCCTGAAGCAAATTCTAATCCTATACGATCCAGCTTTTTCTGCAATTGCAATTCTGTGAAAATATTTTCACTTTTATTGGATTGGTTATTATCATTGTTATTATTAATATGTAGCCATCTTGATAAAAACCGAATCTTGTAATTATTCTTTGTAAAATATTGAAAAGAGGGATCGATATTAAATCGGGTTCGCTTACTTGCACTATATGAAGATAAATCACCTTCATAGGAACCGTTCGATTTCCAATAGAAAAAATTTGTACTGTTGCCTGTATTTATATTTGCTGCTAATCCAGCTATCAACCGATCCGTAAAATGATAGACAGCTGATCCATTGACTCTGTAATTTTCTACTCCTTTTCCTTTGTTATAAGAAACTTCATTGCGATACATCCCTCCGGCAACAATGTCAAACTTTCTGAATTTTCTGCGATGCGCAAACGTCAGAACATTATCACTTGGAATGACTTGATTAGAATCCTTATTCCACCAATGATTTTTAGCAGAAGGCTCCATATAAACTCTGGATGCATAGCTAATAGAGGTATAAGGATCAAGGGAAGGCTTAATATTTCTAAAGTGAATTACGCCATTCATAGCAGCTGATCCATAAAGGGCAGAAGCAGCTCCTTTAAGTATTTCAATCTGGCCAACATTCTCCAGAGGAAGATCAGACCAATTGGTAAAAGCAGCATCAGGCTGAAGAATCTGAAGATCGTCCATTATTAACATAACCCTGCTACCTGCACCATAGGAATATCCTGAGCCACCTCTAATATTGGCTTGCCCGTCAATAATCTGAACACCCGGTACTTTATCAATAACCTGATCCGCAGCAATAGAGTTAAGCCGATCGGCAGTACGTGCCTGAATTACATCAATAGATATGGGTGATTCAGCAATGGGCTTTTCAAATCTTGAAGAACTAATTTCCGCGACATCCAATAAAACGTTTGAACTTTCTAATCTTATATCCAAAATCATATTTTCGTTAGGTCTTATAAGTATTTGTAATTCAACGGTTTTATATCCAAAATACTCGACTTTAATCGTCTGAACTCCTTCTGGGAGACTTAAGGAAAATTTTCCTATTTCATCGGTTACTGCACCTAATGAATTCGTTTTAATAACTGCTCCAATGACCGGTTCTGAAGTAGCTTTATCGACAACTGTACCACTAAGGATATTCTGCGCTTCAGAGAAGTTAAAAACAAGGAGCGCTAATAAGAAGAATTGTTGAATTTTTGAAGAAATAATCATGAATACGATTTATTTAAGATTGCCTAACTTGCAGTCAAATTTCAGTCAAATATGAAGAATTTCTACGGTATTCTATTTATTCTTTTATCCATTCAAACTCTATTTGGCCAAGTGTGCCAACCCAACTTATTATATCAGGATTCAACCGCGGGGGTATATCCAAGACCTATAATACCCGGAGGAAGTGGAAAGGGCATTGATAAGTCGGCTTGCATAAATAAACCTTATGAATTCGTTTTTACTGTTGTTATACCTGACACATTAAGAATTCCAGGCGTCCCTCTATTATTAACTCTTACTCACGCAAAAATTGAAACTACCGGAGCAATTTCTAATCTTCCTTTGGGAATCGATTATTTTTGTAATCCTCCTAGTTGTGAATTTCCTAAAAAATCTATCGGCTGCCTGATTTTAAAAGGAACACCAACAAATGCTAACATGCCGGGAACATATAAACCGATAATCAAATTAACGATCGGAACTTTATTAGGAAATATAACGATTGATTATCCCGGAGTTCAATTCCCAGGAGAATATTTTCTTGAGTTGCTTGATGAAAATTGTGTAATCGCAACACAGGACATTAATATAGTCAATGATAATTTCTTTCCCAATCCAACTGATGGCTGGATTAATTCAAGAGAAGAGAATATTTTTGATCTTAAGTTAACTGACCTTCATGGAAAAACTATTAAAATGCAATCTCAAGCTTTTAATAACAAATTTATTCTTCCTACAGAAATAAACAACGGTTTTTACTTATTGCATTGGAAATCTGTAAATAGATCTTACGTTCAAAAGATTTTGCTGAACAGATAAGTTGAATTAGCTTTTACAGTGGTTGACTATTGCAATAGTATTTATAATTCAATTGCTTAACCAGTAAGTCTAAATATATAAAATCACTGTTGTCCGACTAATTTTTGCTAGTTAGGGCTAAAGCCCTTTTGTAACGAGCATTTTCAACCCCACGCTGAAGCATGGGGTTGTATAACGCATTTTATTGAGGTTCAATTTATTATTATCATTAATCGGACAACAATAATATAAAATATTTATTGCTCAACAAGTCCTTGTTGCCCTAATTCTATTGTGCTAATTCAATTAAAAACGAATACTCCATTGCTACTTCTCGCAATCTTCTGAATCTACCTGATGAACCACCATGTCCAGTATCCATATTACAATACATGATTAAAGGATTTTTATCCGTTTTGTAATCTCTTAATTTAGCAATCCATTTTGCGGGTTCCCAATACTGAACCTGTGAATCATGATAACCGGTTGTAATTAATATTGGAGGGTAATCTTTTTTCTCTACATTATCGTAGGGAGAATATGATTTCATATAATCATAGTATTCTTTTTTCTTTGGATTCCCCCACTCATCAAATTCTCCTGTAGTCAAAGGAATGCTTTCATCCAGCATAGTATTAATAACATCAACAAATGGAACACTGGCAACTATACCACCCCATAATTCAGGTTTCATGTTTACAACTGCACCCATTAACAATCCACCGGCGCTACCCCCTTTAGCATATAATTTTTCAGGATGGCAATAATTGTTTTGTACCAGCCATTCACCGCAATTTATAAAATCAGTAAAAGTATTTTTCTTTTCCAAAAACTTTCCATGTTCATACCACATTCTTCCCATTTCCTGTCCTCCGCGTATATGTGCTATTGCAAATACGAATCCTCTGTCTAATAAACTCAATCTGGCAGAACTAAACATCGGGTCTTCACTAATTCCGTAAGATCCGTAACCATAAAGAAGACAGGGATGCGTTGCATTCTTTTCAAATCCTTTTTTAAATACAATTGACAAAGGAATCATTGTGCCATCATTGGCTTTGATCATTCTTCTTTCTGTATGATAATCATCACTTTTAAAAGAACCTACAACTTCCTGCTGTTTAAGCAACAGAAGTTCTTTTGTGTTAGTGTTAAAATCAAAGGTCGTACTCGGCGTAGTAAGTGAAGTATAATGTAGACGCAAAAGGTCTGTTTCAAACTCCGGATTAATCGATGTACCTACTGTGTAAGATTCTTCTTTAAAAGGTATATAGTAAGAATCTCCGGTCCAAGGTCTTACTTCTATTTGAGTGATTCCGTCTTTCCGCACTTCCAGAATCATATGATCCGCAAACAAACTAAAATCCTCTATAAAGATTTCCTCCTTATGCGGAATATAATCTACCCAATTCTCCAATCCCGTTTTGGAATCGGGGCATTTCATAACTTTAAAGTTAAAAGCAGAATCTTTATTACAACGGATATACCAATGATCCTTATAATGAGAAATTGAATGTTCTAATTTGTAAATTCGAGATTGAAACAATCTAAATTGGGATGTAGGTTTGTCCGCTTCTAGGATTCTAAACTCATCCCATAAAGTTGCAGAAGAACCAATGACTAGAAATTTCTTGGATTTGGTTTTATAGATATAAGTACTAAAAGTTTCGTCTTTCTCGTGATATACTTCAACATCCTGCTTGGATTCAGTCCCAAGTTTGTGTCGCATAATCTTATAATCACGAAGAGTCTCATCCTTAATTGAATAAAATATATGCAAGTTATCATTTGCCCAGACTACACTTCCAGAAGTATTAGAAATTTCATCCGTAAAGCGTTCGCCTGTTTCTAAATTTTTAAAATATACATTATATTGTCTTCTACTTACAGTATCAACACTATATGCAAGAATTTTATTATCTTCAGTAATATCCATTCCTCCGACAGCATAATACTCATGCCCTTCTGCAAGCTGATTTACATTGAGCAATACTTCTTCAGGAGAGTCTATAGCTCCTTTATGTCTTGAATAGATTGCATATTCTCTACCCTCTTCAAATCGAGTTACATAGAAGTATCCATTTTCTTTATAAGGGACAGACATATCTGTCTGCTTAATTCTTCCTTTAATCTCTTCGAATAACTTATCTTCAAATGGCTTCATATGAGAAGTCAGCGTTTCCCTGTACTTGTTTTCTGCTTCAAGATAATCTACAACTTTCCGGGTATGATCATCAGTTACTTTGTCGTTCTTTTGTTCATCTGACAATCTCATCCAATGATAATTGTCTAAGCGATTATCACCATGCTCTTTATGCACAAGTGGAATTTGATCTGCTTTTGGCGGAGTATTGCTTATTGCCTTTTGAAAGAGTTCGGATTTAGAATTATTCATACAACTTGAAATAAATATGGCACAAAGAAAATAAAATGTAAGAAATTGGATACTATGTTATCATAAATTGCGCTTTATAAAATACAAAATTACTAAATAACAAGGTAATATTTAAATTAATATCATATAAGAAGAATTTATAGTAAATTCTGTTTATTGATTATATTTAATAATTTGAATCAAAAAAGAACTGTTATATTCTTCAATTTTTTTCTATTCTCAAAGCGTAAGGAAAAATCTTAGACAATTATTTATGTCAGAAAATAAAAATCTAAGAAGATAATTTATATTTTTGCAAAAACCTTACACATGAATATCAATTCCATTTTGGAAATGGCTGAAAAATATGCCTGGGAATATGGACCAAAAATTTTGGTTGCTGCAATTATTTACTTCGTAGGGTCATTTTTTATTAAAAAGATTTCAATTATCTTTAAATCGATTCTCGTAACCAATAAAATTGATGCCAGTCTTAGTAAATTCTTTGGTTCGGCTGTTGACATTGGTTTAAAGATCGTATTATTCCTAATTATTGCCGGAAGCTTAGGATTTGAAACGACCTCTTTTATTGCCATTTTTTCAGCCTTAACATTAGCGATTGGCTTTGCCTTACAAGGAAGCCTTGGGAATTTTGCTTCCGGAGTATTGATACTTCTTTTTAAGCCTTACAAACTTGGAGATTTAATAACTGTTGATGACAAATCAGGAGTTGTTGATGAAATTCAAATTTTCAATACAATATTAATAACCAGCCAGGGAAAGAAGATCATAATTCCCAATGGTAAAATTACCGAAGGTCCAATAGAAAATATTACCTCTGACGAAGCCGTACGAGTCGATATTCTAATTGATGTAATGGACAATACTGATTTTCAAAAACTAAAACCTATTATTCAAAGCATAACAGATGCATTCGAAAATAAGCTATCCGACAAATCATATCACTTGGCGATTATTGGTTTTCCAAAAGACGCAATGACATTAGAAATAGGTTGCTGGACAACCGGAGAACACTATTGGAAAGCGTATTATTATTTATTCGAAACAGTGAAGGAAAAATTTGATCAACACAATATCGTACTTTCCAAAGAAGATCATGATGATGAAGACTGATTAAAGCTCTGAAGCTTTAATGCTCTAAAGCTCTAATTTTTTAGTGTGTTAAGTAAATATTTATTGCTTTTGTCTATTTTGATTGTTTTTTGCGGTTGATATACTTTTCGTTATTAATAGCATTATTGATTTAGCATTTTGTGATAAGTCATTATAAACTTCTTCTTTTAGATAATCACTTTTAAATAATAAATCCAACCAATAAATTATTTCATTAATTTCTTTTTGAGCGATCATCATTTTATGAATAAAGTCATTTCTACTTTCTGCATGTTCAGCTTCTCGCATCATTGCTCCAACAGATGTACCACTTTTTAGTACTTGCCTAGACAATGCATATTCTTTGTCTTCATGAAGCATTTTTTTGTAAACGTTTACAATGCTTATCGCAAATTCAAATGTCTTAACTTGTAAGATATTTTCTCCGTTCATAGTTGTTCATTCAATAGTTATATTAAGATTCAAATAATTCTTGTATTTTGGTTGCCCTACATCTTCAGAGCTTCAGAGCTTCAGAGCTTCAGAGCTTCAGAGCTTTAGAGCTTTAGAGCTTCAACTTTGTTATTAATGCTCTGTAATAATTGTAAAACATTAGCATACTCCTCCCCCTCATATCTTTTATCCGACATATTCATCGAACAAACAAATTCCCAAATTTCGAGAACATCACTATAGGGAACTGCAAATGGTTTGTAATGTGGATTATCGGAATGGAGTTCAAGTTGCTTAGGCTTGTTGGTGTAGGCTCGCTTATAGACAATACCGTCATCTTTGGTAAGAATAATATACGTGTGTCCGGACCGAACCTCTTTAATACTATCAACATATTTTGCAATAACGTAAGAACCGTCCTGCAATGGAGGCATTGAGTCTCCTTTAATAGGAAAGGCGCGACATTTACCATGCGGATTAAAAGGCAGGGACATCTTCTGCAATTTGCCAATATAATCCGGATCTGCGTAGCCTCCCAGATAACCGGCACTCGCTTTAACCGTTAAGACTTCAACCATATCTTCTTCATCCTGATCCATAATCACTGGAAAAAGAATACGGTTGTCCCCTACCTTTATCAGTTGCTCCTTTCGAACGGAACTCAGATCACAACGAACCATAGCGTCAATTGCAATGTGAAAGAGGTCAGAGAGCCTAATTAACACATCAATCGGCGGGTCACATCGCTCCTCCTCATAAGCACCTATCCTGGCACGAGGAATCTTCAATGCGTCTGCTAACTGAGTCTGTGACCATCCTTTAAGGGTGCGAAGGTGTCGGAGGTTTCTTGATGCTTTTGACATGCTAAATATTTTAGCACAAAGATACTAAATATTTATCAAATCAACATTATATTTGTAAAGAATTTCAATGGTAAATGGTTAATTATAAATGATAAATTAAAGAGTTGAAAGAAAATATTATTAAAAATAAAAGCTTCGCATTTGCAATAAATATTGTCGAATTACAACAACTTTTAGTAAACAATAAGAAGGAATACGTACTTTCCAAACAATTGCTAAGAAGTGGAACGGCTGTAGGAGCATTAATTAGAGAAGCTGAACATGCCGAATCAAAACATGATTTTAAACACAAAATTGCAATTGCGCAAAAAGAAATTAACGAAACACTATATTGGCTTGAATTACTCAATGAAACAAAGTATCTCAATAGCGAACAATTTACTTCTATGCATAAAGACGCCGAAGAACTGATTAGAATTATTACTTCAATCCTAAAAACCACTAAAATTAATTTATATTCGAAATTACAACCGTCCAATATAACGATTTAATTCAGGGCTGAAGCCCTTTATTTATAAGCATCTTTTAACCCCAAACTAAAGTTTAGGGTTAAAAATATATTCGATTAATAGCCACTTATTTGGAATATATTTTGGACACGTATGATTCGAAATAATAATTTATAATTAACCATTTATAATTAACAATTACATTTATATCTTTGTCTAAAATCAAACAAAATGAATACTAAACAAATCATTGCAAGCATCGTCGGAGCCCTTATACTTTTTATTTGGCAATTCCTTTCCTGGTCAATGCTTCCAATTCATCAGGACGAATATGGATATACGCCAAATCAAGATAAGATCCTGGAAGTCCTCAATCAAAGCAACCTGGAAGATGGAACCTATATGCTGCCTAATGTTCCCCCAGGCACTTCTCAAGAAGAGGCACATAAACAAGGTGAACAAGGAATAGGCAAGCCCTGGGCATCAGTATCATATTACAAATCATTTGAAATGAATATGGGAATGAATATGACCAGAGGTCTCTTAATAGATATTTTATCTATTTTTCTTTTAATCTGGATTCTTGGTAAAATGGGCTCGCTTAATATGCAAACAACGATTATGACTTGCATATCTATTAGTTTAATCGGGTACTTGACAATCCCCTATCTCCATTCAATTTGGTTTGGCGAAAAAACTTTAGGTTATCTTATTGATGCAATTGTTCCCTGGGCCTTAGTTGGAATTTGGTTAGGATGGTATTTGAACAGGAAGTAAGACAATTGTATAATGATTAATAACATTCGACATAAATCAATATATTGGTATAATTTTTCAATTCGTGAATTGACGTTTAGCATAGCAAATTATTTATTAAAATTTGGAATAATACTATATACTATGTCAACTTTTATTTATTCTCAAATTACTTGGGAACAATTAAAAGGCCCTGTAGAAATTGAAATCAAAGCAAGTTACATATTAAAATCAGGTAAAATATTCCAATTTACTAATCCCTATGGAATGTATTCTTCTACTGATAAAGGAGCTTCATGGCAAGAAAACATGAAAGGATTAGAACCCAATTCCTGTGATGCATTGTATTATTTTTTTAAAGTATCGCCATTTGGATTAATTTATTTCCACGATGGATGCAGATTATACACTTTTGATGATCTAAATAATCAATGGACGAAAATAAATGACAAATGTAGTTTAATGAATTTTTGCTTCTCAAGCGATGGTTCTATAATAATTGCCGGGAATGAAAAGAATTTATTTACCTCAACAGACTCAGGAAGGACATTTATAAAAAAAGCTGAATGGTGGACTCATTCTTTACAACTTTATTCATTTGGTAAAGATTCAAACATTGTAGAACTAAGTACAGGAGCATCCTATGGGCGATATAAATTCAATAATAACATTGACACCTTTATCGAGATTACCAACGGTGGTGGTGGGGGCCCGTTACTTTTTGAAAAAAATTCGAAAACATTGTTTTCTTTTGAATATTGGGTTTTTAAAAAATCTATTGATTTTGGAATTTCTTGGGATACTTTTTTCATTGATAATCTCTCAAGATTCTATTGTGGGTACGCCTCATTTATTCAAAATAATAATATTTATTTATTTGGAGGGAAAAATTATAAATCAAATGATTTAGGAATGAGTTGGAATGTGGATAGCACATATCCTAACTTAGGCAAATTCTTAATATCAGAGTATGCAAGCTATTCAGATAAAAACGAAATTGTATTAAATAGTTCAAATTCATCAGCCCTCTTATTGCCGCGGAATCTAATTACTGAATTAGTAATTCCTATAGCTAAGCCTAATATTACTAAAATATTACCGATTGCAGAAAATAATATTATTTGTTATACTAATGACAAAATATACCATAGTTTAGACGAAGGAAAAAACTGGAATAGAATAGGAGAAAGATATGAGTATATATTAGGATTTTCAAATGGAGACTTATTAAAGTATAGAACTTCTAACTTCATCCAATACAGTACCGACTATGGCTTAACATGGAACAACATAAAGTTGCCCAAAAGCCTTAGAACACAATTTGTTAAAATAACCAGCAAAGATGAAATCCTAATCTGGAACTATGATACAAACTATATATCTTCAAATAAAGGTGAAAATTGGACTGCTATTCCTAATAGTGTAAAATCCTATTCTTTTAAACGCCCAAGCCTATCTTCTAATGATATATTTTATGTAAAAACTGATGACACTATATTTTATTCATTAGATTATGGTCTCACTACACGTTTTTTTAAAGCAGACGATGATTACGATGATTATTGTTTTCTTTCTAAGAATAATATTTTTTATTGGCTCAAAGAGAATTTTATTATTGATGGCGCCGAACTATATTACTCAGTGGATTTAGGTAAAACTAAAGAAAAATTTAATTTTAAATGGCCGGAGAAATTGCTACTCATAGATAATGAAGATAGAATATTTACAAGCAATAATAACTTTGAAATTAAACTTGAAATAAGGTCATCAATTAATAATTATTATGATTATAGCACTTTTCAAGGAATTGAACCATCAAGTAGAGTGCTTGTTAATAATATTGCAGTGGACAAAGAGGGATATCTTTATTGTTCTGTGCCCGGCCAACCCTTATATAAATCTATTCAGAAAACAACTCACGCAAATAAAACTATTGATAATTCAAAGAAAATTAAGTTTAAAATCAATTACTTACCTGAGTGCATAACAATAAATATCCCACATGAATATCATTTAAATTATGAATCAATTACATTGAATGACGCTCTAGGAAATGTGTTTCACAAATTCGAAATTCAAGAGAATCAAATAATAATAAAACGAGAAGATTACTTAACAGGTATTTATTATCTACAACTTAAAAGTAAAAATGGAAGTAATTTTATTCAAAAAATATTAATAAGGTAAGATAAAGTTCTGCTTAAATTCAAAAATTCTCATGCTATTAGTTGATTATAAAACAAAAAAGTTTTGTTTTATTACTTATAAAATATTTGTGAATTACTCAACCTTATTATTCGAATGAATTTCTTCATTTAGCTTCTTCGCTTTGTCATAAAAAGGGTGATCCTTATCTTCAATAATTTTAGAAATTTCTGAATTAAATTGATTAAAATTCCTATTCCCTAAAAAGCATAGTAATTTGTTCCATTGCGCATCATACTTATATTGAAAACTATTTTGCAATGCCTCAAAATCATAAATTGCCTTATTAAATTCCCCTAGCATAAAATAGGAATGAGCCCTTAAATAAATCATGGATTCATCATCAGAACTTATATTTCCTAAAATCCTTATCACCTCTTGATATTTGCCATTTACATAATAACTTGCAGCAGTCACCAGAAGAGAATCTCCGGTTATTTTCGCATCGGAACGCATAGAACTATAATCCGGCCTTACTCTATTCCGATTCATCAAATCAACATAAGCCAATTCTTTGCTCCTAAGATTTTCTGAATTATTTTGCTTCTCTCCTCTACTAGTTAAAATCGGCCCTTTATTTGAACTATCAATTTTAGTTTGAACTATTTCTTGCCGTGATATGGAATCTGTTTTTTCAGATGGATCAGAAACCATTACCGGGATTTCGTCTTTATTGACTTTATCAATTAAGAACCAAATTAATGAAATTGCTAAAATTGTAGTCGCAGCGATTTTTGCCAAAAAACCAAAATTTTTTAATTTAGAATTTACTGCAATCGATTTACCTCCAGCTTGCAAGCCTGTTTTAATCGATTCATTGACTTTTCTTCTCATAGAAGAAGCTTCTAGTCTATAATAGAGTTCTTTATAAAGATGAAGCTGTTTTTTTAAATCTGGATCTCTTTCTAATTCGAGCTCAAATTCTACTCTATCCTCTAATTCCAATTCTCCATTTAAGTAATCCTCAATTAATTCGTAATAATTCTTCATTTCTCTTCTAAAAAATTAAAAAACTGACACACTCATTTCTACCAATGATTTCATACATCGTGCACGTTGATTTTTTAATGATGCAGTAGTGCTATATGGACTTAATTTTCTATCAACTATTTCTTTATCACTTAATTCTGCAAAAAACTTCAATTCAATCAACTTTTTACATGTTGGATTAATTTTATTTAAGAGCAGATTCAACTTTACTACTTCTTCATCTTCTTCGATTCCTTCAATGTGATAAATATATTCAGGATTGTAATCATGTTTAATTTTTTCTTGTCTTTGATGTTTAGCTATAAACTGCATGATTTTGTTTTTTGCAATTTCTATCGTAAAACTTGCAGGATCATATCCCTGGAATACATAAGATTTTTCTTTAATTTTCAGAAGTAATATAGTGATACTGCTCCAGATAATTTCTTCCAGGTCTTCTTTAAATAAGCCTCTTTCCTTTCCAATTGCAAAAACCTGATTCGTAATTCTGGAAGCCAATTCACGAATAGAGCCCGACTCCTGATTGGCAAGACGGTTAAAGAAATCCTGATTCTTGTCTAAATTGCTCATTTAGCGGATTAATTTCTGAATATATCAACTTATTATGTTTAAAGGTAACCAATATTATTCATTAAATTCTATATTTTAATTAGAAATAACTGGCAATAGTGTAAATTCCAGGTGAAGTCTTTGATCTGACAGAAAGATGTAAGATATAATCGTTCTTAGCATAATACTTAATTACCAACAAAAACTGGTTGTAAAATTCTCAAATTCGCAGTCAGTTAATAATATACTGTATGGAGTGAAATATACGTAAGTATTGTTCACTCTTCAGTTAAGCAACACTTAGAGGTAGTTTGTGTTTTATAAGTTACAGCCCTATAACTTTACTACCTCTCAAAAGCATACTAAAGGAAACAATAGAAGATTAAGATAAGAACCAACTTTATAGCCAATAATATGCCCCACGGATCGTCTTCGTTTTTCCATTTAAAAATAATAAAGTTCAATTTTTTACATATGCCATTCAAACGACTTTAATTTAGTTAAGATAAGGTATATCACATTGAATAATCAAAACGTAACCAAAAAAATCAAAATAATTTCATATCTATGTTTACTTAGGTGTATGAATGGCAACATTTCGTGAATTTTGGCTTTTAATCCTTTCTATTAGCTTCTAAGGAACCTTATTATCGGTTGTTGTTATAACAAATTTATCAAGGTCATAAAACTAACCCTCATTTAATGTCAAAAGAGTATCAAGATTAGTTTTTTCACACATAGTGAAGATGGCTTAGTGGTGAAGTTATAAAATGTAGATTTAAAATTATAAGATTTAGAAATTTATAACTTAATTATTATTAAAGGCTCAATTCTTTGTGCGGTTCCTTGTTGGAGTCGAAGATAGTAATTACCAACTGAGTAATTTTCATTTTCAAAAATAAAAGTATGTGTACCTTCTTCTAACTTTCCTGAGAAGATAAGCTTACACATCCTTCCCATATAATCAAAAAGTTGTATTTGGGCTTGACCCTTTATGGAAGAAATAGTAATTTTAGCTTGTTGAACTACCGAATTGGGAGTAACAACAATTGATAATTTTTCTTCAATATTCTTAAGATCATTTACAGCGTTAGAATTGCAATCACTCTTAATTATTGGCAACAAAGGGTAAGGCTTCAACATGATACTTGTCAATTCTGGGTTTTGCACACAAAACCAATCTTTCAAAACTGAAGTATAAATAGATCTAAAATCATACTGCATAGGCAGGTTGTCATAATAACCGACAGAAGAAGGAATTGTAGGATTTGATCCAATAATACCTCCATTTATTTTACTTCCAAAGAGGAATAATGGCGCTGCAGCACCATGATCAGTTCCTAAGATAGTGTTCGACTGAATTCTTCTACCAAATTCTGAAAAAGTCATACCTATAACTCGGTCTGCAATGTTTAATCCTTCAAGATCACGTTGAAAGGACAATACTGCATCCCCAAGCGTTTTTAATAAGTTAGAATGCAAGCCCTTAGTCTTATCGCTAGCATCGACCTGACTAGAATGTGTATCAAAACCAGGAATATTAACCAGGAAAACTCTGGTCTTAGATCCTCCTTTAATTAACCTTGCGATTACTTGAAGGTAATTGCCCAAATTGTTATCACTTGGATAATTTACAACATTAATTCCTTTAACATAAGCTTCAATAATGGATTGAGAATAAGAATTTGATAATCTTGAAATAGTTCGAATATTGTTAAGTTCTCTTCCACGACGAGAATTATCAACAGGCTCATTAAGAGCATTGGGCCATTCTTTAAAAATATTAGATCCATCTTTGCCTATTCTCATTGACATCTGTCCATTCGTTCCTTGAAACAAAAGAGGAAGATTTACATCGAATTGAATTACGAGGGGATCAGGATTTGTAGAATTTGGATAATTTTCCGGAAATCCAGGATGGTTTAAACTGAGAAATCTTCCAAGCCATCCGTTATTGAATTCATCTCCTTCATTTTTAGCACTTGCCCATATATTAGTAGAAATGACATGTGAAAAACTTGGTATTGGATATCCAACAGATTGTACAATACACAATTTATTCTCATTATACAAGGTTTGGAATCCACTCAGTGAAGGGTGTAACATGAGCTTATTATTTCCATTTATTTTAAGAAGACTGGATTCTTTCATTGTAATATTACCCCTTGCCCTATTTAAATTATCCAATTGATCTAAAGGTATAAGTGTATTCAATCCGTCATTGCCTCCTTCTAAATAAATCAGAATCAATACATGATCATTCTCATCTTTAGGATTAAATTCTGATAAACCAAAATCCTGCAAAGGAATGCCATTGATAATTGCAGGTGCTAATATTCCGGAGGATGAAGTCTTGATAAATTTACGTCTCTTCATTATGGATCTATTTTACAACAAAATTTATCTTAATTCTTCTTGCATGATTCTTCATCAAATTTCTTATAATTCAAATTATAACTTGATTCAATATTTATCTAGGATTAAATTTAACAAATGTGGTTTAAGTTTTAGTACATTTTTACAAGAATTTTTGTAATTATTTCTTGCTAAGAAAACAAAATTACTAGTGATTTGGAATTGCAATAAGTTGAAAAGTGCTGATCCCCGCCGCAGTAGGAGATCAGCACTTTCAACCTAACGCTTAATTAAATCTTGATAAACCTAGACACATCTATAATTTTACCTGCCCTTACTCTTTCGATAAGATACACACCGGATGGAATATTGGTTTCATTAATATTAAATGAAGACGCAGAGACTGGAAGCTTTAAAGAAGTTAATTGCTTACCCGCTAAATCGATAATATTAATTTTTTCATCTTTTTCCGTTGACTCATTAAAAGACACTGTAAATGAACCCGTATTTGGATTAGGGTAAAGAATAAATCCATTGTTATTGGATTTGAATTCATTTATCACCCCTGAAGTAAAACTGCCATCTTGACAGATTGATATATTATCAATCCCAAGGATAGCATTTTCATCTGATTTAGTATTTTTTACAACTAATACAAGGTATTTCAAGGAAGAATTTGTACTAAGGATAATAGTTGAATCCAAGCTTACCCATCCTTCGCTTCTTCGGATGTTTAAATTAATTACTGAAATATCCTCGGGAGAATTAGTAAAATATTCCTTCTGTAATCTAACTTCTAAAGCTGTAGAAAGTCCAGAAAAATTGAAATATTCTAACTCTATGTGAATTTTGTTTTTCACAATAGATTCAAGAAGCGCTTGCCAAACAGCCACAGAAGATCCATTAGAATGTAATACAAGGCTGCCTTCATCCTGGGCTCCGTTCTGACTATCTGAAAAAACCTTTCCATTTGAATCTGGTACTACATACCAAGGATTAGCACTACCTCCTTCTTCTAGTATTCCACTTTTTGAAGTCTGGTCAAAATTTCCATTCGCTATTAGATTTTTTTCACAATGATCTGGAACAGGTTGAGCGCAATTCACTTTTATTCTTTTGCAGAAAGTGTCTTGGCAACATTCCAATGTCTTGGGATCTATACGAGTAACAATCATACATATAGTATAATAACCAAAATTGGAAAATGTATGACAGAACTGTGAATTTCCATTTGATTGTCCTATGGCTGTGAAAGCATTGCCATTCTTAATAGCCCAATTCACCTGATCATTGACACAATTAGTTAGACCAATTGGTGTGAAACATTTAATGCAATTTCCACCAGACACATTAAATCCTTGAGATACATCATTATTTAGTTCATCAGGTTTAACACAACTACAATCGCAATCATCTACTTTAATATTTATCGCACAGCAGCAGAGTTTTCCATCGCACATCCTGCAGATAGTTAAGCTATAATTGCCTGGTAAGGCAAATTGACTCCAAGGAATGTTTACATCAAAGTGAGGATAAGTACCAGGAACATTCACTGAACCTGATGAGGAAGTACTATTTGGTTTGTTTAAAATCCAATATAATGAATCATTGCCACAATAATCAAATGAACATTCCAGGTCCCCATGTATAAAAAAATCTGGTCCAAACTTTCGGCATCCAATTTCTATGGGTTTTGTATTATTACATTTAACATCAAGTGGCAATCCAGGTTGAGTATTATACACATTTGCCCATTTCAATCCTTTGCATTCGCAGTTTTCTATACATTTTTCAATGCAGAAATTATCAACATAGACTCTCTCATCTTGAGTTGATCCACCATCAACAGGAATTCCGATTCCGGTGGCGTTATTCAATAAGTTATTGAAAACATTAACAGGATTACCAGTAGTACCTCCAATTATAGTCCAACTACCAAATGAATTGGCCGGGAGTGTAGATCCGGTTGCTTGCTTAAATGGTACACAAATTCTTCTCCATGTATTGCCAATGAAGGGTGAATTCAAGACAAATGCTGCTCTAGGGTTTGACAATACTCCACCTGCAGGAAACACAGATAAAGCTGTAGCTAAAGTAGGCGAATTAGCCACATTTCCTGCTATATATCTAATATCAAAACACAAGCAACCATTGATTTTCTTAAATAAGTTTCCGTTTGTTTGTGCTGATGTATTAAAAATCCATGTAGCACCTTGTTCATCGCTTGCACACAATTCATTTGAAGGATGGGTAGGATCATTAATAATTTGTAAAGCGGCACCATTAATTAATTGCCAAGGCGACGTAGAATTATTTTCAAAATCATAAAGACAGCAACCTTCTACGCAAATAAATATCTTGCACTTGCAGGTATCTTTCCCACATAGTACTGAAAGATTAAGCATGTAGAATCCTGTGGCATTTAAAAGGCCAGTAGGAATACTAACGTTAAAGTTCGGAGGGCCAGAATTTATTGTCACCGGGCTAAGTGTACCATCTGGTTTCATAAGATTTGCAGAAATTGAACCAGGAACACAATTAGAAGGATTACAATTTATAATACCACTTAAATTCCAAGGAGTTAAATTATTACAATTAATTTTGAAAGTATCTCCACATGCAACGGCAATATTCTGACCGCCTCCTGGTCGGTGAAACATTGAAACAAAAGCACCATTTTGAGGGCATTTGCAAGTATCCTTGCAATTACCAAAATATATAGTACTTACATTGTTGGCGTTAACTGTAACGGTAGTAGTTCCTCCAGTCGGAGTTGATGGTATCCAACCAGATTGAAGAGTTTCTGTTACAGAATATGTTCCTGGTGCTAAATTATTAAAAAATACCTGACCTGTATTGCTACTAACTCCGGTATGATTTCCTGGATTCAGTGTGAATGTCCAACCTTGCAAATAAGATTCCGAATTGGCATCAAATTTCTTATCACAGTTTTTATCATAATACTTGACAAGCATAACACTACCTGTAGTGTCACAACAGGCATCACTGACCAAATTTGCTCCAGATATTTGTCCTTGCATGATAACTCCCATGGCAACCTGGCTATTATTCCAATGCCTAATTTGTAAAGTATATTGACCTGGTGCATTAAGAAATATATTTGAATTAATACTTTGTGGTGAAACAAAATTAGAAGTTGAATTTGAAGTTGAGCAATTTGAATGCAATAAATTATTACTTGTTCCTAAAAGCCAAACTTCTCCGGCATTATCACTTGCAAATTTGAAATTGAAATTTACAAAACCTGTGTCACATACACAAAAACTTCTTTCGTAAATAAATGGTTTGCAACTGCAATCACCAGCTGGACAATTATTAACGTTATAAGAACTGGAAATGAAAGGTGAGATCCAATTTGCACCAAATAAAGAATTTGACCAAGCAGCAAAAGGTGGGATAACGGTAGCAGGCATAGGAAGGTTTAGGGAAGAACTGCCAGGTTGAGAAACAAGGGTCCAATTGGGATCTGCTTGTCCTGGAGCGAGAATGCTTCCGTTAGGGCTAATTCCAGTTCCAATATTAATAGATCTAATATGACATTTTGAGCTAATTTTTTCACAAGGACTGGAAGTACTACAAGCCATTAGATTTAAAGTCATTTCGCAACCTTCCATCGCGCAATTATTATCAAATGTTACAGATAAGGGTGTATTAGGCACACCTGGATTTGAAAAACAAAAATCTAAAACTGTAAATGGCACAGTAGAGTTAACCGGAAACCATGATCCATTAGCAGGATCGATTGTTACGCTTGTTGAAGTAATAGCACTTATCGAACCAAAAACAGGGTTCACTGTAGCAGTAGGAACAAAATTGCCTCCACTGCTAAATTGGAGGTTAAGGTTTTTAAAGCAATCGGCTTTAACCAAGGCAGTTAAGCGATAGCAGCAAGCAGAAGTTTGCGATACAGACAAATTCATAAAGCTGCAATTGATTTGAGCAGAAAGATCTGCACCATATAGACCTGCCAAAATTAAAAATAATCTGGACAGATTTCTGCGCAGGAGTTGATTAAGGAATGTTAATTGATTTAGTTCTTTTTTCATATTTAATATTTATTTTAGTTACAATTACTTAATCTCTTGTTTTTATTAAAATGTAACCAAACTTTGAAATTATTTTTTACTTATTCTAAAAAGGCTTCCCTTCTAAAGAG
>JABFRV010000053.1 GCA_013140975.1 Saprospiraceae bacterium | reverse complement strand
TCTTTATTCTTAGTCAATCAGTCTTTTTAAAATTTCTTAGGACATCTTTCGTCATAAAATATTTTCATTACATATTTTATAAGCACTCAAATGCAAAAAATTTGGCGCAGAAATTTTTACTACGTTGTAAGAATAAGAATTAACAGGATTCTATGATTTAGATAAGACTTCTTTCATTTTTTTGCCAATCTGACTTGGAGAATCAACAACATGGATACCGCACTCTTTCATAATTTTGATCTTTGCTTCAGCTGTGTCAGAAGCTCCTCCGATGATTGCGCCTGCATGTCCCATCTTTCTTCCCTTCGGTGCTGTTTTACCTGCGATAAATCCAACAACAGGTTTAGTGCCATAATTTTTAATCCATTCAGCAGCTTCCGTTTCCATGCTTCCACCGATCTCACCAATCATAACTATGCCTTCAGTTTCGTAATCGGCCATTAGCATTTGAACTGCTTGTAATGTAGTAGTCCCCGGTATTGGATCTCCTCCAATTCCTATACAGGTTGATTGTCCCATTCCTTCTTTTGTAACCTGGTCGACTGCTTCATAAGTTAATGTTCCAGATCTGGATACAATTCCAATTTTTCCTTTACGATGGATAAAGCCAGGCATTATTCCAACCTTTGCTTCATCAGGAGTTATAACACCAGGGCAATTAGGACCTATTAATATACAAGGATACTTGCTTAGATAATCTTTCACCTTTATCATATCCTGAACAGGTACGCCTTCAGTTATACAAATAATTACTCTTATACCCGCATCTGCTGCTTCCATAATTGCATCAGCAGCAAAAGCAGGTGGCACAAAAATGATTGAAGTATCAGCATTTGCAATTTTTACAGCATCTGAAACAGAATTAAAAACAGGAACACCTAAATGGGTCTGACCTCCTTTACCCGGCGTAACACCACCGACAATTGGAGTTCCATAATTAATCATTTGTTCGGTATGAAAACTCCCTTCTTTTCCGGTAATTCCCTGAACTATTATTTTAGAATGCTTACCAACCAATACGCTCATTACTTTTCTTCTCTTTTTTTAGTTTCAATTATAAATATATCTTCATCCTCTCTTGACATTCTGTATTTCTCTCTTGCAAATTTTTCATAATTACTTTCGAGATCTGCTTTGTCTTGTTTTGCTTCTTCAATTAATTTCTTATAGTTTTCTTTTTGGCTAGTTAATCTTGAGTGACTTTGAGAAACCTTAATTCTAGTTTTTAAATTATACTCATCAAAGAAAAAAAGATAGACGAAAAAGGCTGCAATAATAAGCAATATTCTGTGTCTAAGAATCAAAGAAATGAGTTTTTGAAAACTGAATGAACCTGAAGATTTTTTCGGCATAAAGTCTTAAATTATAGACAAATATACATATATTTTATCTATCAAGTATAGATTTACCCGAAAAAACAGCTTGTGAGCCTAAATCTTGTTCAATACGTATTAACTGGTTGTATTTGGCAGTTCGATCAGATCTGGAAAGAGATCCGGTCTTAATTTGACCACAATTCAAAGCAACTGCAAGGTCGGCTATTGTCGTATCTTCTGTCTCACCGGAGCGATGACTCATAACAGTTGTAAATCTTTTTCTTTGTGCCAGCTGAACGGCGTTGATTGTTTCCGTTAAACTACCAATTTGATTTACTTTTATTAAAATAGAATTGGCTGCAGATTGCGAAATTCCTTTAGATAATCTTTCTACATTCGTAACAAATAAATCGTCCCCCACCAATTGAATTTTGCTTCCAATTTTTTTATTTAGGTTTATCCAACCATTCCAATCATCTTCAGCCATTCCGTCTTCAATTGAATAGATCGGATATTTTTGAATCCAATTATTCCAAAATTCTACCATCTCATCTGAGGATTTTACACCGGTGCCTGATTTATGAAAATGATACATTTTATCTTTTTCATTGTACAGTTCTGAGATTGCAGGATCTAATGCGATATAAACATTTTCTCCGGGTTTGTATCCTGCCTTTTCAATGGCTTTCAAAACGAGTTCAATTGCTTCTTCATTATTCTGAAGATCAGGAGCAAATCCTCCTTCATCACCAACATTGGTTGAATATGATTTTTCTTTAAGTATTTTTTTTAAGGTATGAAAAATTTCAGATCCAATTCTAATTCCATCAGAAATAGATTCAGCACCCAAAGGAGCAATCATAAATTCCTGAAAATCCAATTTATTATCAGCATGAGCCCCTCCGTTAATAATATTCATCATCGGAACCGGAAGAACGTGCGCATTCGTTCCGCCCAAATATCGATACAACGGTTGACCGGATTCAATTGCTGCAGCTTTAGCAACAGCCAGTGATACTGCTAAAATAGAATTTGCACCAAGCTTTGATTTATTAGGTGTTCCATCTAATTCAACCATAAGATTATCTACATAGCGCTGTTCAGAAACTTCTACTCCAAGTAGTTGCTCTGATATTTCTTCTTCAATAAAAGCGCAGGCTTTTAGAACACCTTTACCTAAATACTGTGAATTATCTCCATCTCGAAGTTCAACAGCTTCATACTTTCCAGTTGATGCACCTGAGGGGACTGATGCTCGTCCAACTGCACCATGTTGTGTATGCACTTCCGCTTCGACGGTTGGAAAACCTCTACTATCTAATATTTGTCTTGCAATAATATCGATAATCTCACTCATGTTTTGCCAAAATTTCTTGTTTGCTAAATCCGTAAACCTTATTAATTAAATCTGAAAACCGATTAAACAAGTATCTTGAATCATGAGGACCGGGTCCTGCTTCAGGATGATATTGAACTGAAAAAACGGGTTTCGTTTTATGCATTATTCCTTCTACAGATTTGTCATTTAAATTGATATGCGTTAGTATTACATCAGATTTTCTTTTTTCTAAGTCTTCCATCTTAAGTGAAAATCCATGATTCTGTGCAGTGATTTCACCTCTACCTGTGAGTAAATTTTTCACAGGATGATTACTACCTCTATGACCTTGAAACATTTTATGAGAATCAATTCCCATACTTAAACCCAATATCTGATGGCCCAAACAAATTCCAAAAGTTGGCTTTTCACTTTCCAATATTTTTACACTAAGTTCCTTTGCATAATCCATTGATGATGGATCTCCAGGTCCATTTGAAAGAAAGAAAGCATGAGGATTCCATTTCTCAATCTCTTGGTAAGTTGTTTTTGCAGGAAAAACACGGATATTGAAATCACGCAATGCGAGTTGCTTCAAAATGCTCGTTTTTATTCCGTAATCAATAACTGCCAGATTTATGTTCGAATCAATATTTCCATAATCATAAAAAGCAGTAGTAGAAACTCTGGACGCCAATTCCAGACCAAGCATATCAGGTACAGAAGCCAATTGCTTCTTTAATATTTCGACATCTGTTCCATCATTCGAAATAATTGCATTCATAGCCCCTTTATTCCTTACATGATGTACAAGAGCTCTTGTATCTACATCATAGATTACTACAATTTTATTAAGTGTCAAATACTCTTCTAATGAAAGATCAGTTGATAAACGACTAAAGTGATTTGAGAAATTTCTACAAATCAATCCATTGATTTGAATTTTGGATGATTCTTTTTCCTGAGTATGACAACCATAATTTCCGATATGAACATTTGTCATCAACATCAATTGACCGGAATATGAAGGGTCGGTAAAAATTTCCTGATAACCGGTCATACCTGTATTAAAACAAACTTCTCCGGCGGCCTGGCCTTTATAGCCTATTGATTTCCCATAGAAGACGGTTTTGTCACTAAGTAAAAGCACCGTATTATCATTAGTTGGCAACATAAATATAAGTTATGCAAATATATAAAGTGTTCATTAATATGCGTATATATTTTAGTTTTATTAAGAAAATGTTTAAAAAAAAAAGGGCAGTTATTCACTGCCCTTTTTTCATTTATATTCTTAAAAAATATTAGTCTCTTCCAAGAAATGCCTGAACTCCAATTGTTAGGCCGAAAGTAGAAAAGTCTTTTCTTGCGTCTCCTGAACCGATAGAATAACCTAGTTTTGGTTCGATTGCTATAGAATTATTTAAAAACCAGCTATAACCAATACCAATGTTAATATTACCGCCGTTTACTGCATCCTCATCTCCCAATTTAGCAGATAAGATTTCATAACCAGCTTGAGCAAATAAGTTCTTGTAAGCATAATATCTTGCCCAAGGCTCAATTCCTGTAGAACTAAATTTTTCATCTCCTTGCTTAATACTTGTGTAATTTACTGATAAACCGATTCCTAAGTTATCAATAACGAAGTACGCAATATTTGGAGCTAATTCGATAGTTACAGTTGCATCATCTGCATCCTTAAACTTATCGCTGTCGAAACCAATAGATCCTCCAACCATCCAAGCTCCTTTTCCAACCTGAGCTGAAAGAGTGTTAAGAGCTACAACACTAAGTGCTAGTAAGAATAGATTTTTTGTTAGTTTTTTCATATTTACTTGATTTAATTTTATACAAATTTAAGGTTAATTAATATACAATGGTAGCTTTTTCATATAATTTTTTTTTAATATGTTAGTCCGTGAACGGCAAAATTTAATATTAAATTATATTTATATATGTAAATGACATATTTAAAGCCTATTAATTAAGAATTATGTAGAAGTTCAAAAAAACAGCACTAATAATGCCCAAAAAAAAAGCGACCCGAAGGCCGCTTTAATATTTTATTAATTCTTTAAATTGTCCATTTCGGGATCATGTCCGCCCTCTGTCTCAGGCTGGGTAGCCGTACTTGTGGCCCCATCAGTTTTTCCTTTTTTGGATCTTCTTGTCTTCTTAACTTCAGTTGTAGGTGCTTTCGCTTTAGAAGCAGAAACCATATCCGGATTATAATCCACTAATTCAATCATTGCCATTTCAGCTCCATCGCCTTTCCTGAAACCAGTTCTAATTACCCGTGTATATCCACCTGGTCTTGCCGCAATTTTTAACGATACAGTATCAAATAATTCTGCAACTGCTTCTTTGTTATTCAAGTAGCTAAACACCATTCTTCTTGAATGTGTAGAATTATTCTTTGATTTCGTTAAAAGAGGTTCGATATATCTTCTTAACCCTTTTGCCTTAGCCAAAGTTGTTATGATTCTTTTGTGTCTGATTAACGCACTGCTTAAATTTCTCAATAATGCAGAACGATGACCTTTCTTACGACTTAGATGGTTAAATGCTTTACCATGTCTCATGACTCAATATCTTTAATTAATTATTCTTCGTCTAATTTATAACGGCTAAGATCCATTCCGAAACTTAAATTTTTTGTAGTAAGTAATTCTTCGATCTCAACCAATGATTTCTTTCCAAAATTTCTAAACTTCAAAAGTTCATGAGTGTCATACTTCACCAATTCTCCTAAAGAATTAATTTTAGCTGCTTTTAAGCAGTTGTAAGCACGAACAGAAAGATCTAAATCTTCAAGATTAGTCTTTAACAATTTTCTCATGTGAAGAACATGTTCATCAACAATTGTATCTTCTTTTCTTACTGCATCTTCGAAAGTAATATTCTCGTCAGTAATTAATAAGAAGTGATGTATCAAAATTCTTGCAGCTTCTTTCACTGCTTGTTCAGGATGAATTGTGCCATCTGTTTTCACTTCAAGCATCAATCTTTCGTAGTCAGTTTTCTGACCCACTCGAACGTTTGAAACGCTATACGCTACCTTTTTAATTGGAGTATAAATAGCATCAACAGGAATAACTCCGATTGGAAGATCCTTAATAGAATTTTCATCCGCAGGAACGTAGCCTCTTCCTTTAGCAACTGTTAGTTCTATTTCAAGATTCACAAAAGGTTCCATATGACAGATAATGAGATCAGGGTTACTGATTTCGAAAACATTCGCATGTTTTTCAATATCGGAAGCTTTGAATGAATCTTTTCCACTTATTGTTAGATACAATTTCTCTTCGCGTGTTGTGTCTTCAGGATTTCTTAATTTAAATCTTACTTGTTTTAGATTTAATATTATTTCAACAACATCTTCAATAACACCTTTAATTGTTGAGAACTCATGTTCAACACCTGCAATTCTAACAGAAGTAATTGCGAAACCTTCTAGGGAAGATAAAAGCACTCTTCGCAAGGCATTTCCTAAGGTCTGACCAAAGCCAATTTCAAGCGGTTTAAATTCAAATGATCCGTCAAAATCATCTGATTTTTGAAGAATAATTTTGTCTGGCTTTTGAAAATTTAATATACTCATAAAGAGGTTGAATCTATTTATTAAAAACTAAAAATCTTATTTAGAATAAAGTTCTACTATTAAT